>CACVSR010000018.1 GCA_902756775.1 uncultured Lachnospiraceae bacterium
ATGCTTGGGATTATGCTGCAGCGTCTATTATTGTAGAGGAAGCTGGTGGTGTAGTTGCAGGATTTGATGGTAAAGCATTGAATCTTAGAAGCAATGTTACCTTCCTTGCAACAACAAAAACTGGATTAATAGAATTTTTAAGCTTAACGGAAGAAACCAGGAATACATATAGAAATTTGAATATTCCTGTTGTAAATTTCTAGTTGAATTGACATTTTGTATAATTACCTTTTCTTAAAGATGTATTTTTTTAACGGAGATTGAGAAACTGATTGTTTTTAGGTTGGTATACTTGTTCCACAATGCGTCCTTTATACACTTCATAACCGTTCGTTGAAGTCTGCTGAATGCATTACAGCGGAAGCTATCTAAAATTATACAAAACCAATGAAAAAAAGTTCTTATTATTTGTGCTTCCGGCACATCCGCCTGCATGTTTTAGAACGATAAAATCAGTATATAGGTAGCAGGCTGGCGGATAACCGGAGAAACCGGAACGATTTTTCGGAGGTGAGATTAATGAGCGAGTATGAGAAACTTTATCGGGAAAGAAAACTGCGTGTAGAGACTGCCGTAAGCGGAGGAACTCCGGACAGGGTGCCCAACTGCCTTCTTGTAGGGACTTATCCACTCTGGAAGGCGGGAATGACTATGGCGGAGAGCATGGTAAACCACGAAAAACAATGCCAGATTATGCTGGAGTTTTACCGGACGCATCCGCAGCTGGACACTGGAATGGTCAGCAATTTTATGCCCGCGGCAAAGGTTTTGGAGACGCTTCAGGTTAAAAATATGCGTTGGCCGGGAGATCCCAAAGGGCTGGGAGTAAACAATACATACCAGTTCATTGAATATCCTACCCTGGAGGATGGAGAATATGAGGAATTTTTTGATCATCCGGCAGAATTCTGGCTTACCAGGCATTTGCCTAGAACGGTTGGCTTGTTGGAGTTTACGAAAAATCTGGATTACTACAGTCTGATAGCAGGGGGGACACAGGAACTTGCCATCATAAGTCCACAGATGATTCCTGTATATGAAAAACTTCTGGAAGCGGCTAAGGAAAAACAGAGAATGTATTCCATTATCGCTGCCTATGAGGAAAAACTGCGGGCACTCGGAGTGTACAGCATTGCGGGTGGCGGCTCTGCTACGGCATTTGATATGCTGGGCGACACACTTCGTGGCACGTTTGGGATGATGCCGGATCTGATTGAAGAGCGCGATAATGTGAAGCGGGCACTTGAAATTTTTGTGAAAATTCATATTCAAAACAGTTTAGATTTTTGTCAGGCAACCGGATCAAAATATGCATGGGTGATGCTGCATAAAGGGTTTGATAACTTTATCAGCGATAAAGATTACGCAGAGCTTTACTGGCCGTATTTAAGACAGTGGATGATGGCTCTGATTGAACATGATATTGTTCCGGTCGTCTACACGGAGGGGAGTTATAATACCCGTCTGGAGTATCTGAAAGATATTCCAAAACATAAGGCGATTTATCATTTTGAAAGGGTAGATCTGAAACTGGCCAAGAAAGAATTGGGGGATATCGCCTGCCTGATGGGAGGGTTCCCCGTTTATACGGTTCGGTACGGAACCCCGGCGGACGTGGATGAACAGGTCAAAAGAACACTGGACATTATGGCGCCTGGCGGCGGGTATCTTTTTTCTACGGGATATTCGCTTGAAGATGCCCCGGAAGAAAATATGGATGCACTGTTAAATGCTGTTGAGAAGTACGGAAAGTACTGATACCTGTCTCTTTCTGCTGGCATTACATTCACATTTGTGTCAGAATTGGTAATGGAAGTGTTATGTCAGCAGAACAGGAGATGACAGAAACCATGAAACATGGCCGGAAAGAGCTGGGAAAGTGGTCAGTCGATTATGTCGGCTATTTCTTTAAATGGCTTTTGCTTTCTATTGTGACAGGACTTGTGTGCGGAGTCACGGGAGCCCTATTTGAAAGGTGCGTGGAAGCCGTCACTGAAATTCGTTCCGAGTACGAATGGCTGATCTTTTTGCTTCCCCTGTCTGGTCTTCTGATTGTTTTTCTATATCGGAAGCTGAACCTATCCGGGGTCGGAACAAGCAGAGTTTTTGATGCTGCTGTCGAAGGGGATTCCTTGAAGTTCCGTCTGATTCCGGCCATTTTTACAGGGACGGTTCTTACCCATCTCTGCGGAGGTTCTGCCGGGCGGGAGGGGGCCGCTCTGCAGATTGGTGGGGACATCGGAAATCATATTGGGCGGCTTTTCCGTTTTGATGAAGAGGATAAAAAAGTAGCTACCATGACCGGGATGGCCGCCTTTTTTGCTGCGCTTTTCGGCACTCCGGTCACGGCTGCGGTTTTTGTGGCCACTGTCATCAGTGTCGGAATGGTCAAGCATGCGGTGATGGTTCCGGGGATGATCGCATCTGTTCTTGCGTCTCTGGTGGCCGGATGGATGGGAGCGGAGCCGGTTCGGTTTCGGGTCGAGGCACCGGCTGTCACATGGATGATGATGGTGCGTGTCATGGTTCTGGCTGTGGCCTGTGGGCTTGTTTCTGCTGCTTTTATAGAGGTGACGTACCTGATAAAGAAGTGTTATGAACGCTTTCTGCGAAATCCATATCTCCGCGCTGCGGTGGGAGGAGCAGTGGTTGTTTTCCTGACGTTGCTTGTGGGAAACCAGGACTACAATGGCTCCGGTATGGATGTCATTGTAAGAGCCATCGGACAGGGGCAGGCCAGACCATGGGACTTTGCCTTAAAGATTCTTTTCACGGCGCTGACGCTGGAGGCTGGCTTTAAGGGCGGGGAGATTGTTCCGACCTTTTATGTTGGAGCAGTTTTTGGCTGTGTATTCGGGCAGCTTCTGGGAATCCCGGCCGGCTTTGCGGCTGCTGTCGGTTTTGCGGCCATGTTCGGCGGTGTGACAAACACGATGATTACATCTATTCTTCTCTCGGCGGAGGTTTTTGGAGGCGTCGGGCTGCCTTACTTTGGCATGGCCTGTATGCTCAGCTTCGTGTTCTCCGGCTATAACGGCCTTTTTTCCAGCCAGGTCATTATTTTCTCCAAGCTCCGGGCCAGGCGTGTCATGACGAAGGTAGACCACAGGATTGAACTGGATAATGTCGGTACAGGCGTGATTCCGGAGGACGGTTATGATCTGAAGCGTAAAGAGGCTGTGAATGATAAAAATTCGGAGCAGACTCCGAAGGTTCCCGGGGTGAAATAAGAAAGGGGGGAGCCGGGCATCAAAACCAGATGTCCGGCTTCCTTCCGGTTATGGGATCAGATGCTCACGGATCATTGCGATTTCCTGCCTGTAACCATCCTCGTCATTCGGTGTTTCCAGGATGAAGGGGCGGTTCTGCAGAAGCGGATGCGTCACGACACGCAGCAGCGCGTCTTTTCCAATCATACCGAAGCCGATTTTTTCATGGCGGTCCTTGTGGGATCCGATTGGATTTTTGCTGTCATTCAGATGGACAGCCTTCAGTCTGTCCAGACCGATTACGCGGTCAAATTCCTGCAGGACGCCGTCCAGGTCGTTTACGATATCATAACCGGCATCCCATACATGGCAGGTGTCCAGACAGACACCGACCTTATCCTGCTTCTCGATCTGGTTCAGAATTCCTTGGATTTCTTCAAACGTTTTTCCTACTTCGGTGCCCTTTCCTGCCATGGTCTCCAGAAGAACCGTAGTCGTCTGGCCGTCCGAAAGGGTGCGGTTCAAAACGGCGGCAATCTGGTCGGCGGCTTTCTCGTATCCCTGCTTCAGGTGACTTCCGGGATGAAAATTAAACAGCTGTCCCGGCAGCATCTCCAATTTTGCGAGATCCTCCCGAAACACAGTTTCGGAGAAGTCTCGGACTTCTTCCTTTGCGGAGCAGAGATTCATGGTATAAGGAGCGTGCGCGACCAGTGTTCCGAACTGGTTTTCCACCAGGAAACGCTGAAGCGCCAGCACGTCCTTTTCCTCGGGCATCTTTCCGTTTCCGCCCCTCGGATTTCTGGTGAAAAAGGCAAAGGTGTTTCCTCCAAGACTCTGTTCTTCTTGTCCCATGGCCAGCCAGCCTTTTGAGACAGAGACGTGATTTCCGATGAAGATCATTCGTATTTCCTCCTCCTGCTGATTGCTGAAGCGATTGTATCATCCCGGCGTGTTTTGTACCAGAGGAATCAGCGTATCATAAGTATGGCCGTGTTTACCGGAATGCCTTCGGTTGAAGCTGCGGCCTGCATCGCAGAGCAGATGATGAATATGTTGGGTTGGTGTTGTCTGGTTCCCTTTCACAGGGAGAAGGAAAACAGGAACATATGGGCACAGGTGTTTCCGAATAGAGGGATTTGTATAATCTGTTGCATCCTCCTTGCGTAATACCGGTATCTACTGTTAAAATGAACAATAGCGAATGGGCTTTGAATCGACGGAGGAGGTGCGGGAGTGTTCTATATCGGGATAGATCTCGGTACGTCGGCGGTTAAGCTTCTGCTGATGGATGAAAGAGGATCTATAAAGAATATTGTGTCGGAGGAGTATCCTCTGTTTTTTCCACATCCGGGCTGGTCGGAACAGAATCCGGAGGATTGGATGGCGGCAATAAAAAGAGGAATTCCAAAACTGACAGGGAATGTTGACAGAACGCAGATTGCCGGAATCGGCGCCGGAGGACAGATGCACGGACTGGTTGTTCTGGATAATCAGGACAGGGTTCTGCGGCCTGCGGTTCTCTGGAATGACGGCCGGACGCAGGAGGAGACGGATGATCTGAATGAGGAAATAGGGAAAGAAAAGCTGACAGCGCTAACGGGCAATATCGCCTTTGCCGGATTTACAGCCCCCAAGCTGCTCTGGATGAAAAAACATGAGCCGGAGCTGTTTGGGGAAATTGCCAAAATCATGCTTCCCAAGGATTATGTCAATTACAGGCTGACCGGCGTACACTGTACGGATTATTCGGACGCTTCCGGTATGCTGCTGCTGGATGTCCGGCATAAATGCTGGAGCCGGGAAATGATGCAGATCTGCGGGATTTCAGAAGAGCAGCTGCCTCAGCTATTTGAAAGCTGGCAGGTGGTGGGAAATCTTCGAAAGGAAGCGGCGAAGGAACTGGAACTTCCAGAGACCGTAAAGGTCGTGGCTGGAGCCGGGGATAATGCCGCTGCTGCTGTCGGCTGCGGCGTAGTCGGAGAGGGAAGGTGCAACCTCTCTCTCGGGACATCCGGGACTATTTTTATAACGAGCAGAAACTTCCGTGTGGATGCCGGAAACGCGCTCCATGCGTTTGCGCATGCGGACGGAGGCTTCCATTTGATGGGATGTATGCTGTCCGCGGCATCCTGCAATAAATGGTGGATGGAGGAAATCCTTCATACGACAGAATATGGGAAAGAACAGGCGGAAATCAGGGAAGACAGACTGGGAACCGGGCATGTTTATTATCTTCCCTATCTGATGGGGGAGCGGGCGCCGCACAATGATCCGGCGGCAAGATCCTGTTTTCTGGGCATGACTATGGATACTTCCCGAACGGACATGACGCTGGCTGTACTGGAGGGAGTTGCCTTTGGAATAAGGGATTCTCTGGAGGCTGCGAAAAAGCTGGGCATTTCCGTTAAAAGCAGCATGATCTGCGGAGGCGGAGCCAAAAGCCCGCTTTGGAGGAGAATTTTTGCGGATGTTCTGAATATAGAGCTGACTGTTCCGGAGACGGAGCAGGGGCCGGGGTACGGAGGAGCGATTCTTGCTTCTGTCGGCTGCGGGGAGTACAGAAACATTGCGGAAGCAACAGGGCAGATGGTTCATGTGACAGATACGGTAAGACCGGATGCGGAAACGGCGGAACGATATGAGGAAAAGTATCAGGTGTACAGAAGCCTGTATCCGGCGCTGAAAGGTCTTTTTCCGAAGTTTTAATTCCGGACAGTTCCCGTCAATGAATGGGTAAAAGAAAAAATAAATGGAGGCAGCAGGTGATGAATAATATTCCGGTAGTAAAGGTTGGTATTGTGGGGGTCAGCCGCGACTGTTTTCCGGCAAGCCTGACGACAGAAAGAAGGAGGGCGTTGACAGAAGCATACGCCAGAAAGTATCGTGCGGAAGATATCTATGAGTGTCCGGTTACCATTATTGAGAGTGAGACAGATATGGTGAAGGCACTGGAAGATATTAAGAAGGCAGGCTGCAATGCGCTGTGCGTTTATCTGGGAAATTTCGGACCGGAGATTTCCGAGACGCTCCTGGCTAAGCATTTTGAAGGCCCTAAGATGTTTATTGCCGCGGCGGAAGAGACGCAGAATAATCTGATCGGAGGAAGGGGAGACGCATACTGCGGTATGTTGAACGCAAGTTATAATCTTGCGCTGAGAAATGTGAAAGCGTACATCCCGGAGGAACCGGTCGGCGATGCGGAGGATCTTGCGGACCGGATTCATGAATTCCTTCCGATTGCCCGTGTCGCTATCGGTCTGAGCAGTCTGAAGATTATTTCTTTTGGCCCGAGACCGGCAAATTTCCTGGCCTGCAATGCGCCCATTAAACAACTGTATAATCTGAATGTGGAGATCGAGGAGGAGTCGGAGCTGGATCTTTACGAGGCCTACACAAAGCATGAAGGAGACGGCAGAATATCCGGGGTTGCCGCGGATATGGCAAAGGAGATGGGATATGAAGCGGGGAAAGAACCTGCCATGCTGCCTAAGCTGGCGCAGTATGAGCTGACGCTGCTTGACTGGGTGGAGGAGCACAGAGGGTACCGGCAGTATGTGGCTCTTACCACAAAGTGCTGGCCGGCGTTCCAGGATATGTTCCGCTTCGTCCCCTGCTACGTAAACAGCCGCCTGATGCGGAGGGGGATTCCGGTTTCCTGTGAGGTGGATATTTACGGAACACTGTCGGAGTATATCGGCCTGTGTATCAGCCAGGACGAGACGACCCTTCTGGATATCAATAATTCTGTTCCGAAGGATATGTACGAGGAGTCCATAAAAGGGAAGTTTGCCTATCATTACAAGTTCAGCGATACTTTCATGGGATTCCACTGCGGAAATACCTGCTCCGGCAAGCTGATTCATCCGCATCTTTCTTATCAGAGGATTATGGCGAATACCCATCCGGCGGAGTGGTGCGACGGAACCATCGAAGGAGATATCGTTCCCGGTGACATTACCTTCTATCGTCTGCAGTCTACCGCGGATAATTGTCTGCGTGCGTATGCGGCGGAGGGAGAGGTGCTCCCGGTGGCAACAAGATCCTTTGGGTCGATCGGTGTTTTTGCCATTCCGGAGATGGGTCGGTTCTACCGCCACTGGCTGATTGAGAAGAATTTTCCGCATCATGGTGCAGTGATGTTCGGGCACTACGGGAAAGCATTGTTTGATGCGTTGAAGTATATTGGCGTGAAGCCGGAGGAGATCGGCTATAATCACCCTGCGGGAGACCGTTACAGCACAGAAAATCCTTTTTCGTAAATAATTTGCAGGCAGCTGTCCCATCTTTGGCACTGTCATCATTCCATAGGGAACCGACGTATGATATCTCTGCGCATCGCTTCTGGTGCGTGGAGATTTTGCGTTTGATCGCGTAAAACGGTCTGGCAGCAGATAAGTTTCTACAGATTGTGGATAGAAAACATACAAAATCGGACATATTGTGGAAATGTTTGAGATAGACTGAAAAAACAGTGAAAAATAGAACTGATTTGTGTATATTATAAGACAGGGCATGCTTTTATGAAAACGAAAGACACCGGAGTGCCTCTGGCGCGCTCCGGTGTCTTCTTCTTCAAAATGAGGGGGAGATGATAATCAGTGCTTACTGACTATCTGAGTTATATGATAAAAGTAAAATGTGTCACCCCTGTGTATAGTTTCTAAAAGAAAAATAAAAAACATTAAGAATTCTTTTAAAGGAGGGAAGAGAAATGTTCCATGCAGCTGTTGTGTTAGTTCCATTGGCCGGCATTCTTGCCCTGCTGTTTGCTCTGGTCATGGCAAATCTTGTCAGAAGAGAAGAGGACGGGACGGATAAGATGAAGGAGATTGCATCCGCCATCCGCGAGGGAGCCAGTGCTTTTCTTTTATCAGAGTACAGAGTTCTTATCATTTTTGTTGCCGTGCTTTTCTTTGTACTGGGGTTTGCCCTTCATAACTGGCTGGAAGCCTGTTGTTTTCTGGTGGGAGCAGCGTTTTCTGTGCTGGCGGGATTTTTCGGTATGAAGGTGGCCACCCTGGCAAATGTCCGGACCGCCAATGCTGCCAGAACTTCCGGTATGGCAAAAGCCCTGTCCGTAGCCTATCACGGCGGTGCGGTCATGGGTTTCTGTGTGGTCGGTCTTGGTGTCTTTGGCGCCAGTATTATCTATTACCTGACTGGGGATACCAATGTCCTGTTCGGCTACAGCCTCGGAGCATCCTCGGTGGCGCTTTTTGCCCGTGTCGGCGGAGGAATTTATACCAAGGCGGCGGACGTAGGCGCGGATCTGGTCGGCAAAGTGGAAAATAACATCCCGGAGGATGATCCCCGGAATCCTGCGGTTATTGCGGATAATGTAGGGGATAACGTGGGAGATGTCGCAGGAATGGGAGCCGATCTGTTCGAGTCTTATGTCGGCGCCCTGGTTTCTGCCATCACACTTGGGCTGGCGGCTTACAGCACATCCGGCGCTCTTTACCCGCTGTTTCTTGAGGCTGCCGGGATTGTTGCTTCCATTATCGGAACCTTTTTTGTGCGTGGAAAGGAAGGCGGCAATCCTCAGAAAGCACTGAATACCGGAAGCTATGTGGCCTATGCAATCGTTGTGGTTGTTTCTCTGATTCTCAGCAAGGCGATGTTCGGAGGATTTACAGAAGCTGTCGCCATTATCTTCGGACTGCTGGTAGGATTTGTAATCGGGCAGATGACGGAGCTGTACACCTCGGATAAGTATAAATCTGTAAAACGCATTGCGGAGCAGTCGGAGACAGGAGCCGGAACAACCATCATAACCGGACTGGCGGTCGGTATGCGCTCCACCGTTATCCCGATCCTCTGCATCTGCGTGGGCATTTTTGTGTCCTATGCGGTTGCCGGCCTGTACGGTATTGCCCTTGCCGCGGTAGGTATGCTGGCAACAACGGGAAGCACCATTGCTGTTGATGCCTATGGCCCGATTGCCGATAATGCAGGAGGAATTGCCGAAATGTCCGGGCTGGACGAAAGCGTCCGGGATATTACAGACACTTTGGATTCTGTCGGCAATACAACAGCTGCCATCGGAAAAGGCTTCGCCATCGGGTCGGCCGCGCTGACGGCGCTGGCTCTGTTTGTGTCCTACGCGCAGGCTGTGCAGCTGAAGAAAATAGATATTATGGCTCCCAGAGTTATCATCGGTCTGTTTATCGGAGGTATGCTGACCTTCCTGTTTTCCGCGCTGACCATGGAGTCTGTTTCCAGGGCGGCTTATAAGATGATTGAGGAGGTGCGTCGGCAGTTCCATGCGGATCCGGGGATTCTTGCCGGTACCAGCCGTGCGGATTACAAGTCCTGTGTGGGGATATCCACGCAGGCAGCCCTTCATGAAATGATCGCTCCCGGAATTATGGCGGCTGCCGCGCCGATTATTGTCGGGCTGGTTCTGGGAACGGATGCCCTGGGCGGCATGCTGGCAGGCGCTCTGCTTACCGGTGTGTTAATGGCCATTTTTATGAGTAATTCCGGAGGAGCCTGGGATAATGCGAAGAAATATATAGAGCGCGGCCATTTCGGAGGAAAGGGAAGTGAGGCACATCATGCCGCCGTAGTCGGAGATACCGTAGGGGATCCGTTCAAGGATACCTCCGGTCCGTCCATCAATATCCTGATAAAACTGATGACGGTGGTTTCTCTGGTTTTTGCTCCTTTGTTTATCCAGTTTGGAAGCCTTCTGTAATGGCAATGGGAGATACCAAACATATCTTTTTCCGAAGATAGGGACATCGACTTAGGAGGGACATGATTTATAGCCCTGGCGCGGAGGACGGTTTATAAATCGCCCGGCACGCGCCAGTCCTCCAGACGCAAGCCTGGAATACATATAAAATCCTTTGTGTTGTTTGTCACCAGGGTATACCCAAGAGATCTGGCGTGCGCAGCGATCATTTTATCTCTGTCCGAATTTTCCCGCAAAATCTTTTTTTGATGCATATCCGCAAGAATATCTCCAAAATGTACTGCGGCATGCATAGTAAAATCCAGAATTTTAATTCCGGCAAGGAACATCTGCAGAGCGGCTCTGTTCTGTGCCGGATATTTGCTGTTCCTAATGCCATATTCCAACTCCGCAAATGTCACGACTGAAATGCATAAATCTATCCCCGTATGCTCTGCAATTTTCCTGGCGCATTGAGAATCGGGATGACGAATGGAAAAGATAATGATGTTTGTATCAAGCATGTACATTACAAACGTATCTCCTCCAGCCGGTTTTTGTTTGTGGATTCCTCCGGTCGGCCACCTTCCATAAAGTCGTCTGAAAACATGGAAAGGCTTTTTTCAAGGGAACTTTTTAATGCTTTTTTCGGTGTGACGACCAACGTATTACCTATTTTATTGATGTATAATTCATCGTCCATGTCAAAACGAAATTCACTTGGAATGCGTATTGCCTGGCTTCTTCCGTTCATAAAGGGTTTAATAATATTTTCCTTCGTATCAGTGGACATAATAAAAACTCCTTTCCTGTTAAGAATATATCATGTGATATACCATGTCAAGGGGTATCAGTCTGCTGTTGCGTTGATGCCGGGTGAACGGATGGAATGTCATGTAATCGTGCGGAAGGTTAAGAGAAAAAGTCGTAAGTGTTTTTGTGCGGAGGTGAGAAAGAAGAGAAAAACCGGTAGAGCCAGCGAAATGAATCCGCTAACCCTGCCGGTTTTGGATGTCTGAACTGTGCGCCTGTCGGCGCATCTGATATCAGAGAGTGACAGTCTCTCCGTTTTCGGGAATGATCAGCCTGTCGGAGAAGTTGTGCGACTCCGCGTAGGCGCGTACCTCCTGTCTGGAGAGATGCTGATTTTCAAAGGTTTCCATATGGACAGCGACAATTTTCGCATTCGGTGCGGCAGCCTGAAGCTTATCCAGATCCTCCGTGCCCATGGTAAGCTGCATGCCCTCGCCCTGATTTGCGCCGAGATAGGCAATAATGACATCCGGATGATAGCCGAGAGCGGCTTCCACTCCGGAGCAGTAAATCGTGTCTCCAGTGATAAAAACTGTCTTTTCTTTCTCTTTTTTCAGTACAATACCGCTGGAATTCTGCATGGTATTAATCACATGCATAATTTTGCCATTGCCGTGAAGTCCGGCTGTGCGGATAATCCGGATATCATCCAGATGGGTATCCAGGGTCATGTCGATGGTCTGGGTCTTGTTCATTCCGTATTTTCTGGAGAGATCCTTATCATTCAGGTTCTGGACGAAAAAGGGAAGATCCTTCGGGATCAGATCGGCAGCCTCCTGATCAAAGTGCCCGGGATGCAGATGGGTCAGAAGGACGGCGTCAATTCCGTCTGCAATGTTTTTCCCGTCCTCCGGAAGATCGATCAGCGGGGGCTTTTCCGGATAGAGGGTGGGGCCGAGTTTGTGAACCACGCCTTTTCCCCGGAACATCGGGTCAACCAGAAAGATTTTTCCGCCGTACTCCAGTTTCATCGTAGCATTTCTGTAGAAATGGATTAACATGTTTGTTCTCCTTTGTCAGAGAAGCGCCCAATCCCTGATGAAATTGATCGGAGAATCCGGTGCATTCTCTTCGTTCTTTCTTACAGCTACTATAGCACAGAAAGGCACAGGAGAACAGAGAAATCAACAAAAAACAACAGCGCACGGCAGCACACTTGAGCCGGTGTCTCCATTATTTTGTGTAATCGCGTGCGTTTCGGAATGCCGGGCGGTCAGGACTGCCCCAGCGCCATGCTTTTGACTCTTGCCATGGCCTTGCCGACAGCGGGAATCAGAAGAAGGATGACAGTCAGCCCGCATTCTGTAAAAATGTAGATGGCATTATAGGCAAGCGAGTAACCAAGGGCAGACATGCCATATTCATTTCCGTAGCTGCCGAAGAAGATATATCCGGAGAGAACCGCGAAAAAATACCGGCCGATAACGCCCAGAAGATAACCCTTCAGCAATCCATGCTTCGCGTGACAGAATACACCGGAAAGACCAAGTGCCATAAAAGCGAAGACATAATCGACCAGCATCTGCGGAAGAGAAAGGATATAGGGATCAATGATCAGCTGCAGCAGACCGTAGGCGAGTCCTGCGAAAAGCCCGGTTCCGAGACCGTACCAGTAACCGATCAGGGAGATCAGCAACATGGAGAATAAGGTAATGCTCCCGCCCATGGGAAGATGGAAAAACTTGATCATGGACGCCACAGTTGCAAGGGCTATGGCCATGGCGGAAAATACTAGCTTCCGGGTTCCCAGAGTTCCCTTTTCATCCGGGCGGCGGATCAGGCATACCAGCAGCATTGCTCCGATCATTACCGCAATAATAAGAAGATAACCGGCTTGTGTAAGCTGATAAGAACCGTCGCTTCCCAGTGTAGCAAAAACAGACATAAAAAAACCTCCTCACATGAAGTTTGCGGGAGGAGACTGAAAACAGAGGTACGCAGACGAAACGGTGCATGTCTTTGTACATATGAAACATAACTGCTGTGTACGAAAAACATCACATAGATTTTCGGCTGTCTGGCTTCCCTTCGCCGGTATTATCCGGATCAGGTGATAAGGGTCTGCCGTATGATATACGACACTCTCAGCATTCGCTCCCCCAGCAGGGCTATTTGGATTACGTTTTCAGTATAGCAGAATTCAAAGAAGCGTCAATCCTTTGTTTTATATAGGAAATAGTACGCCACCGAATTTAGCACTTTTCTTTAAGCCTTCGCTTGTTTGTCTGTTCTGATGCTTGTGTTATTCATCTGACGCCGCTTCCGCCGCACCCGGTTGATATGCCTCTCAAACTCTCCGCCGGAAATACACTCGGCCAGGACATACTGATCGAAAACCGGAACGGTACAGGAATAAAAAGAAATTTTTTCCAGGAATTCCGATACCCTTTTTTCAGGAAGAACCATATAACCGGCACGGATGGAAGGCGCAATGCTTTTGGAAAAGGTATTCATATAGATGACCGTCTTTTCCGGTTCCAGCGAGAAGAGGGTGTCCTCGGCCTTGGTCAGTCCGGAGAATTCCGAATCAAAATCATCTTCCACGATGACCGTGTTTCTTGTCTCCGCCCAGTGTACATACTCATGGCGCTTGGACGCAGAAGCCGTAATCCCGGTCGGATAACTGTTAAACGGCGTCACATGAAGGACACCGGCCGACGTGCGGGAAAGTGCCTCGCTTAAAATCCCTTCCTCTCCCAGAGGAAGAAACTCACACGTTGCACCGTTTGCCTGGTAGACCTTTGCAATCTTGGCATAAGAGGGGGATTCCAGGCCGTAAACAACATTTCTCCCCAGAATCTGAACGATCAGGCTGTACAAATATTCCGCCCCGGATCCGATCACAATCTGTTCCGGCCCGACCAGAATGCCGCGGCTTCTGGCCAGATAATCCGCGATGGCACGGCGCAGCTCCGGCAGCCCCTGGTTGGGAGATTTTACCATGATTCTTTCCCCATATTCTGTGATCACTCTCCGCATAATTCTGGCATAACCGGAGAAAGGAAAATCCTCCCGTTCTTCCGTGTTCATCCATCTTCGGTCACTGTTTCCCGGCTTTCTGCGTTCTCTTCCGTTTTTGTCTGCCACCGGAAAAACATCTGCCTCCCGGTAAACAACATAGTACCCGCTTCTTTCTCTGGATTCCAGATAACCTTCATCCAGAAGAAGCTCATAGGCATGTTCCGCGGTAATCACACTAACTCCCGTATCCTCGGCGATCATCCGCTTGGAAGGCATTTTGTCTCCGAAACGAAAAATCTGCCGGGTGATATCATCCCGGATCTGCCGGTAAAGCTGCAGATAGGCCGGAGAATGCTCTGTCTTATCAATCTTATATTTCATCTGTTCCGACCTTTCCATCCTGCAGTGTCCGTAGACGAAACCTGTAAATAAGCATGGGGTAAAAGGTCATCAGTAATCTACACTCATCAGACAGAGCCCGCAGGCCGGCGCTGTCTGTCCGGCCGCCTTTCTGTCACAGCTTTCTAAAATTGCCGTCATATCCTCCGGTTTTCTCTTTCCGTATCCAACCTCCAGAAGCGTGCCGGTCATAATGCGCACCATGTTCTGCAAAAAACCATTGCCGTGAAAAAAGAGCCGGATGTAAGAACCCTTCTGACGGATTTCGATAGAATCGACAACCCGGATCGTGGATTTCTTCATGTGTGAATTGCCACAGAAACTCTTGTAATCGTGCATGCCGGTCAGCAGAGCCGCCGCTTTTCGCATGGCCTCCAGATCCGGCATTTTTTCCAGAACCGTCACATACCTGCGGTCAAATACCGGCTTGGCTTTTCCGAACCAGCAGGTATAACAGTAGGTCTTTCCGATGGCCTTGAACCGGCTGTGAAACCGGTCCGCGCATTGTTTCAGCTCGTTTACGCTGATATCGTCCGGAAGATACCGGTTCATGTATTCCTGAATCTGGCTTTCATTCATATCCGTGTCCAGAATCACATTTGCAGTCATAGCCCGCGCATGTACCCCTGCATCTGTCCGGCCGGCGCCGATCACCACGACCGGATGATCTTCCGGAACCGGGATCATGCGGCTCAGAACGGTTTCCAGCTTCCCCTGAATTGTCATCGGCTGTCCGGGCTGATGCTCCCATCCGTAGTACCTGGTTCCGTCATAGCTGATGATCATTTTGTAGTTTTTCTTCATATCAAAATTCCTGATTGCGTTCCTTACGTCTGAAGAGCTGATTCTCTTCTATCTTACTTCATTTGCGCCGCAAGTCCAGTCCCACACGGCAGATTTTGCCTGATGTCTTTCCGTGTCTTTCCGCTTTGCCTGAAGTAGAATTCCAGGAACACTATTTCCCTAAGCAGAAAAAGAGGCGGTTTCGGCTGCGGGACGGTAGTCGGGCGGTCATAAAAATGGTAGAATAAAGATTCAGAAGAAAACACAAAATTCGACCGGATGTTAAAAAGATTTTTGCCTGTTGATGAATTGTAATTTTACCAAAAGGGGGTTGATGATGGACGATCAGGAAAAAGAAGAAATATTGTCGGCTGCGCAGAAATTTTTCCGTGAAAGGCTTGCTGAAAACCACTTAAAAAATACCGAGAAGCTGGTCACGGTAGAAAAATTCAATGTCAATCCGTTTACATGGCGCTATCTGGCTAAATTTGCTTTTGGAGATATTTCCCCGGAGTCCCTTGCAAAAGCGCTGATTTATCCGCGGGTTCTCGGAACGTCAATAGCCACAAGCTTTGGCACGATGTTGCAGTATTTTTCTGTGGATGTCCTGAAGGGGTATGCATCTACTACACAGGGAATCGATATCGAGTTCGATGATGCAGTTGATGGACGCCATAAGTACTGCCAGCTTAAGGCCGGGCCGAATACGATTAATAAGGATGATGTGAAGACAATTGAAGATCATTTCAAGGCCGTGAAAGCGCTTGCCAGAACGAATGGCTTGCATGTTGCGATGGACGACTGCATTGTCGGCGTACTTTATGGGGAAAGAAAACAATTATCTACACATTATAAGAATATTGACGAAGATTATCCCGTGCTTGTTGGGCAGGTTTTTTGGGAGCATCTGACGGGGGACAAAAATTTTTATTATGAGCTGATTGATGCGTTTGCTTCTGTAGCAGATGAAATTGATTCCTCACAAGCTATGAGAAGGACAATCCGGGAATTGGCATATGATATAAAAGTTCGTGAAATGAAGAAAGCGGAGGGAGATTAATCCTCCGCATCCTCTAAGGCCTTTTTTATCTGCACGCAGATTCTCCTTGCCAGTTCGACTGGAAGAGCATTGCCGATTTGCTTATATTGATCGCCAATCCCGCCGCAGAATTCCCAGTCATCGGGGAAAGACTGGATGCGGGCATATTCACGAACGGTAAATGGTCTCGTCTCGTCAGGATGACACCGTTCAGTCTGTTTTTGGGAGGGAGAGCAGGTTAGCGTGAGGCTTGGCTCATCCCAGGATATCCTGCGCGCCATACCCCGGCGTCCTCCTCCGCTGTAATAGGATTTCCCCATATATGCTTTGGCAATATCTTCCGGAAGGTCAACCCAGCATCCCCCGGGCGGCACCAGGTCGAGAACCTTTCGCTTCCGGTCAGAATATGTTTCACCTTCTGAGGGCGGGCAGTCTTTTAATGCTTCGCGAAGGGTTGTCATTTGTTCTTCCGGTTTGGGGTACTCAAAGTGGATCCGGTCAGTGAGATCTTTGCGGATGCCAATGATAATCGTACGTTCACGTTTCTGGCCGACGCCGTAGTATGCTGAATTTAGAACTTTATACTGTACCTGATAGCCAAGCGAGGCAAATACATCCAAAATTGTCTGCAAGGTGCGCCCATGGTCATGGGATACAAGACCGCGGACATTCTCAGCGAAAAACATTTTGGGCTCTGCTTCCTGGATGCATCTTGCAAGCTCATGAAAGAGGGTTCCGCGGGTATCTTCAAAACCAAGTTTTTTCCCGGCATACGAAAATGCCTGGCAGGGGAAGCCGCCGGTTACAACATCAATTTTTCCTTTATACTCTTTGAAGCTGACATTGCGAACATCAGCGCAGACAACATTCCAACCAGGCCTGTTTTTACGAAGTGTGTCACAAGCGGTTTTGTCAAATTCGACATATTCGACAGTGTTCAAACCGGCTTCTTCCATGCCAAGGGCACAGCCGCCGGCACCTGCGAATAATTCGATTGCGGTTATTCCGGAAAAATCAGAGCCCTTCTGTATTGGATAGGAATCAGGCTCTATAATATCTATGGGCTGGACATTAAGTAACGAGCAAAGATCTACTACGCGGGTTTTTATGGGGCAATAGGCGTCGGAGACCATAACAGACATCTGTTGTTTTGTTATGCCGAGTTTTTCAGAAAGCTCTGTAAATGAATGTATACCTTTCTGTTCCATTTGCTTTTTTATCTTAGAACGGGATAGCTTCATAATATAAGATCAGATCCTCCTAAAAAGTTATGATTTTATCTTAATGAATATATTCCATAAATGCAAGCTGTTTCGTTGACCAAACGGATAACCGCATAAGATTGATAAAATGATGCACTGTTTCGGCCGTTGATAGTTTCAGGAGATGGATCATGCCAGATGTTTTAACGAAAGAACAGCGGAAAAAATGTATGTCCCACATCCGCTCTAAAGACACAAAGCCGGAGCTTCTTTTTCGTAAGGCACTTTGGCACAAAGGCTATCGTTACCGGAAGAATTGGAAAGCATTGCGTGGAACGCCGGACATTGTAATCACGAGATATCATATCGCTATTTTCTGCGATTCCGAGTTTTTTCATGGGAAAAACTGGCCGGAACTGGGGAAAAGGATCATGCGCGGCAGTAACAGTGAATTCTGGTATGGCAAGATTACACGTAATATGGCAAGGGATACGGAAGTGAACCGGGATTTGCATGGTGCTGGATGGATTGTGCTTCGTTTTTGGGGCGAAGACATTAAGAAACATCTCGATGAATGCGTTAAAGCTGTTGATGAAGCGGTTTTTGATCAAAAGGTCAATAGTGATGATTATTACGAGGAGTGCGTTGATGGGGGTAAACAAGGAGGGTGAGTAGTTCTTGCCCCAACCATTCTTTAGAAAGGTGATGGATGGAGGAAAATGCTGCAGCCCTGACAAAACTCACAACTCACTTTCCCCAAAATGGGAATTGACACAAATGAAAGAAAAAGCTATACTAATCTGGCGTGACGGAAAAGAGGGATTCGTGCGCCTATTTTTGCGCGCATAAAAGAACCTGTTTCCGCACCTTTATCAGAAGAAAAGCAGCCGTAACAAAAATCAGTACAGGAGGAAAAAAATGCCTACATTTAACCAGTTAGTTAGAAAAGGCCGTGAGACTTCCGTAAAGAAATCCACAGCACCGGCATTGCAGAAAAGCTTCAATTCCCTGAAGAAAAAATCCATCGGACTTTCTTCTCCGCAGAAGCGTGGCGTCTGCACAGCCGTTAAGACAGCTACACCGAAAAAGCCGAACTCTGCTCTTAGAAAAATTGCCAGAGTGCGTCTTTCCAACGGAATCGAGGTTACCAGCTATATTCCCGGAGAGGGACATAACCTTCAGGAGCACAGCGTGGTTATGATCCGTGGCGGAAGAGTTAAGGATCTGCCCGGTACCAGATATCATATTATTCGTGGAACTCTGGATACCGCTGGTGTTGCCAACAGAAAACAGGCTCGTTCCAAATACGGAGCAAAGAGACCGAAAAAGTAATCAGTCAGTAATATCTCACAGCAGCGTATGGTAAAGAATGTACGGTGAATCGGAATAACCTCCACGGCTGCAGGTTATAGACGTCCTGCCGGGACATACACACTTCATACTAATAATGTGAGTACCTGAGATCTAATCGTTTATGATTAAGGAGGGAAGTAACGTGCCACGTAAAGGACATACTCAGAAGAGAGATGTTTTAGCAGATCCGGTATACAACAATAAGGTTGTTACCAAGCTGATCAACAACATTATGCTGGACGGAAAAAAAGGAACCGCCCAGAAAATTGTTTACGGAGCATTTGCTAAGGCAGAAGCAAAGGCCGGAAAACCGGCACTGGAAGTTTTTGAAGAGGCAATGAACAATGTAATGCCTCAGCTGGAAGTTAAGGCAAGACGTATCGGCGGAGCGACTTATCAGGTTCCGATTGAGGTTCGTCCGGACAGACGTCAGGCTCTGGCTCTTCGCTGGCTTACCATGTTCTCCCGCAAGAGAAGCGAGAAAACCATGGAAGACCGTCTTGCGAACGAGCTGCTGGATGCCATGAACAATACCGGAGCTTCCGTAAAACGTAAAGAAGATATGCATAAGATGGCAGAGGCCAACAAGGCATTTGCTCATTACAGATTCTAAAGGAGGGAGTTCTGTTGGCTGACAATGGAAGACAGTATCCGCTTGAGAGAACCAGGAACATTGGTATCATGGCGCATATCGATGCGGGAAAAACCACTCTGACAGAGCGTATTCTGTACTACACCGGTGTAAACTATAAAATCGGCGAGACCTATGAAGGTACCGCGACCATGGACTGGATGGAGCAGGAGCAGGAGCGTGGTATTACTATCACTTCTGCGGCTACTACCTGTCACTGGACACATCAGAACCAGACAAAGCCTATGCCGGGAGCTCTGGAACACCGTATCAATATTATTGATACACCCGGACACGTAGATTTTACCGTTGAGGTAGAGCGTTCCCTTCGTGTACTGGACGGCGCAGTCGGCGTATTCGATGCAAAGGGCGGCGTTGAGCCCCAGTCCGAGAATGTATGGCGTCAGGCTGATACCTACAATGTTCCGCGTATCGCTTTCGTCAACAAGATGGATATTCTCGGCGCGAACTTTGACAATACCGTTCATGAGATTGTTACAAAGCTGGGCAAAAACCCGGTAGTTGTGGAACGCCCGATCGGCAAAGAGGATTACTTCAAGGGAATCGTGGATCTGTTTGAGATGAAGGCTTACATTTACAACGATTCCAAGGGGGAGGATATCTCTGTTGTTGATATTCCGGACGACATGAAGGACGAATGCGAACTTGCCCGCACCGAGATGGTGGAGAAGATCGTAGAGTTCGATGATGATCTGATGATGGAATATCTGGACGGAAACGAGCCCAGTGAAGAAGATATGAAGAAAGCCCTGCGCAAGGCTACCATTGAGAACAAGGCTGTTCCGGTTCTCTGTGGTTCCGCGCATCAGAACAAGGGTATTCAGAAGCTTCTGGACGCTATTATTGATTTTATGCCGGCTCCGACCGATGTTCCGGATATTGACGGAACCGATCTGGACGGCAATGAAGTAACCAGAAAGTCCTCGGATGACGAGCCTTTCTCCGCGCTGGTATTCAAGATCGTATCAGATCCGTTTGTAGGCCGTCTGGCATACTTCAGAGTTTATTCCGGTACCCTGAATTCCGGATCCTATGTGCTGAACTCCACAAAGGACAAGAAGGAGCGTGTAGGCCGTATTCTTCAGATGCACGCGAACAAGAGAGCAGAGCTTTCCAAGGTGTATTCCGGAGACATTGCTGCCGCAATCGGCTTTAAATTCTCCTCCACCGGAGATACCATCTGCGACGAGCAGCATCCGGTTATCCTGGAATCCATGGAATTCCCGGATCCGGTTATCGAGCTTGCCATTGAGCCGAAGACCAAGGCCGGCCAGCAGAAGCTGGGCGAGGCCCTTGCCAAGCTGGCAGAGGAGGATCCGACCTTCCGCGCTACAACAAACCAGGAGACCGGACAGACCATCATTGCCGGAATGGGAGAGCTTCATCTGGAGATTATTGTAGACCGCCTGCTGCGTGAGTTTAACGTAGAGGCAAACGTCGGCGCTCCGCAGGTTGCCTATAAGGAAACCATCACCAAGCCGTCGGATATTGACAGCAAGTATGTACGTCAGTCCGGTGGTAAGGGTCAGTACGGACACTGCAAGGTTAAATTCTCTCCGATGGATGCAAACGGCGAGCAGACATACGAGTTTGTGAACAGCGTTACCGGAGGATCGATTCCGAAGGAGTACATCCCGTCTGTAGATTCCGGTATTCAGGATGCCATGAAAGCAGGTATCCTTGGCGGATATCCGGTAGTAGGCGTGAAGGCCGACTGCTATGACGGATCCTATCACGAGGTCGATTCTTCCGAAATGGCATTCCATATCGCCGGATCCATGGCGTTCAAACAGGCAATGGAGAAGGGCGCGCCGGTACTGCTGGAGCCGATCATGAAGGTAGAGGTTTCCACACCGGAAGAGTACATGGGTGATGTTATCGGCGATATCAATTCCCGCCGTGGACATATCGAGGGAATGGACGATATCGGCGGAGGAAAGATGATCCGCGGTTTCGTTCCGCTTGCCGAGATGTTCGGTTACTCCACAGACCTTCGTTCTGAGACGCAGGGACGTGCAAACTACTCCATGTTCTTCGAGAGATATGAGCAGGTTCCGAAGTCTGTTCAGGAGAAGGTTCTGGCGGATAACAAGAAAGAGAAATAAGCCGCAGCGGAGCCGCTCTTCCCCTGCGGAGGGGAGCGGTTTCGCTTGCAAAGCACGAGGAAATGAAATATAATCGTGCATAGGTCATAGAATCAGATAAATAAATACTTTTAAGTATTCATTTCAAGGAGGAAAGTATTACAATGGCTAAACAGAAATTTGAAAGAACCAAAGAGCACTGCAACATTGGTACCATCGGACACGTAGACCATGGCAAAACCACTCTGACTGCTGCTATCACAAAGGTACTGGCAACCAGAATGCCTACCGATGAGAACAAGATTGTAGATTTCGCTAATATCGATAAAGCTCCTGAAGAGAGAGAGCGTGGAATTACTATCAACACCGCTCATGTAGAGTATGAGACAGAGAAGAGACATTACGCTCATGTTGACTGCCCAGGACATGCTGACTATGTAAAGAACATGATCACCGGTGCGGCACAGATGGACGGAGCTATCCTGGTAGTAGCTGCTACCGATGGTGTTATGGCTCAGACTCGTGAGCACGTTCTGCTTGCACGTCAGGTAGGTGTTCCGGCTATGGTCGTATTCCTGAACAAGTGCGATATGGTTGATGATGACGAGCTGATCGAGCTGGTAGAGATGGAAGTTACCGAGCTGCTTGATGAGTACGGATTCGAGGATACCCCGATTGTCCGTGGCTCCGCTCTGAAGGCTCTGGAAGATCCGGAAGGCCCGTGGGGAGATAAGATCATGGAGCTTCTTGCTACCGTTGACGAGCATATCCCGACTCCGGTACGTGATACCGAGAAGCCGTTCCTGATGCCTGTAGAGGATGTATTCACCATCTCCGGCCGTGGTACTGTTGCTACCGGACGTGTAGAGCGTGGTACTCTGAAGCTGAATGACCCGGTAGAAATCCTTGGAATTTCCGAGAACAAGCTGCAGTCCGTTGCAACCGGAATTGAGATGTTCCACAAGCTGCTGGATACCGCTATGGCTGGTGATAACATCGGTATTCTGCTTCGTGGTATCAACAGAACAGATATCGAAAAGGGACAGGTTGTCGCAAAGCCCGGCACTGTTACCTGCCATACAAAATTTACTGCTCAGGTTTACGTTCTGACCAAGGATGAGGGCGGCCGTCACACACCGTTCTTCAACAACTATCGTCCGCAGTTCTATTTCAGAACAACAGACGTTACCGGTGTTATCACTCTTCCGGAAGGAACTGAGATGTGCATGCCCGGCGATAACGTAGAGATGACCATCGAGCTGATTCATCCGATCGCTATGGAGCAGGGACTTACCTTCGCTATTCGTGAAGGCGGTCACACCGTAGGATCCGGCCGTGTTGCCAGCATCATCGAGTAATTTACGGAATATCACAGATAAGAGAAGCCCTGGGAGTTTTTTCCCAGGGCTTTTTCAGAAGGTGCGCCGTCAGGCGCACCTTAAAATATTTACAATAACTTTGTGTAGTTCTGCCTGCGATGCGAATAGATTATTAACATTGTGGAGGCAGTGAAATAAGAAGTTTACTGCTTGCTTCCCTGCATGGCGGATCCGGCGCCTACGGTTGGAGTTGCGTTCGCGTTGTACCCCGCAAAGTCTGCCTGAATATCCTTGCCATATCCGTAGAAGGTGTCTCCATAGGAATTGACTTCTTCAAAAAGTATAACGTTGCGGCGGTTCATTTCGACATCACCCTTGGCCGCAAGGTATCCGCCGCACCAGCCGAAGCCTCCGCCCTGAGCATATTTGTCCATGGTATCGCGGACAGACTGGCGGATTTCCTCATCCGTGCAGTCAGGCTCAATCAGGCGTCCGCGTGCATCCCATGCGCCCATAATAGCCAGTTTGTTCCCGTATTTTTTCTGTACAGCTTCAATGTCATTGCTGAGCTGCGCAGGATCCCAGGCGTTGACGCCCATTTCTACCCAGTCATCAATGAATTCCATGGCTTCGCCGCAGCAGTGCATGGTGATTGGAAGTCCACGGTCTCTGGCAAATTTTGCCTCTCTGTCGTGGGAAGGATAGAACAGCTCCCGGTACATCGGCTCGGACATAAACGGACTTCTCCAGGTGGAAATATCGTCTGCCAGCCCTATGACATCGGGTTTCAGAATATCTATGACATTGGCCTCAACCGTGGTGTACCAGTCGCAGATATAGTTCATCAG
>CACVSR010000019.1 GCA_902756775.1 uncultured Lachnospiraceae bacterium
CTGGTTTCCGTTGATCTGATCGAGTCCCAGCTGGACAAATAAATCACAAAACCGGCAGCCGGTGCCGGAAATCAGGAGAAGATAAGGAAGATGGCAGAGGGATTTTTCAGCCGTCTGTTTCACGGTCTTACAAAAAGCCGGAAGCAGATGTCCGAGGGTCTGGATGAGGCGTTCGGATGTTCGGAAATAAACGATGAATTTTACGAAAACCTGGAAGAGACGCTGGTAATGAGCGACATCGGCATAGAAACCACGGAAACGGTAATTGAAAACCTGAAAATCCTGGTGGATGATTACGGAATCACAAAGCCTTCCGAGTGCAGAAAGCTGCTGGCGGACTGTCTGAAAAACCAGATGAAGGTCGGAAACACGGATTATGCGTTCGAGCGGGAAAAATCGGTTGTTCTGGTGATCGGCGTCAACGGAGTGGGGAAAACCACAACCGTCGGGAAGCTGGCCGCCAAGCTGAAAAAGCAGAAAAGGCGTGTCCTGGTGGCCGCCGCGGATACCTTCCGAGCAGCGGCGACCGAGCAGCTGCAGACATGGACCAACCGGGCAGGTGTGGAGATCGTGACGGGGCAGGAGGGTTCTGACCCTGCCGCCGTTGTTTATGACGCGGTCGCCGCAGCCAAGGCGAGAAAGGCGGATGTCCTTCTGTGCGATACGGCGGGGAGGCTTCATAACAAAAAGAACCTGATGCAGGAGCTTCAGAAAATCTACCGCATTCTGGATAAGGAATACGCGGAGGCGCATCTGGAAACCCTGCTTGTTCTGGACGGGACGACAGGGCAGAATGCCATCTCGCAGGCAAAAAGCTTTCAGGAAATTGCGGATATCACAGGCATTATTCTGACGAAGCTGGACGGAACAGCAAAAGGCGGTATTGCCATAGCCGTGCAGTCGGAGCTGGAAATACCCGTAAAATACATTGGAGTTGGAGAGCAGATCGACGATCTGCAGAAATTTGATCCCGACGTCTTTGTAGACGCTCTGCTGGACACAGCGGACAGATAAGGGATGCAGACAGCGGCGGACAGGGACAGAAAGAGTGAAAAAATGGAGCAGACAGAACTGACACTGGACAAATTTGAAGAGGCATCGGAAATTGTAAAGCGGGTCACGGCGGACACCAAGCTGATCTACAGCGAACATTTCAGCCAGATGACGGGAAACAAGGTGTATCTGAAGCCGGAGAATATGCAGGTGACAGGCGCGTATAAAATCCGCGGAGCCTACTATAAAATCAGCACGCTCAGCGATGAGGAGCGGCAGCGCGGACTGATTACCGCCTCTGCCGGAAACCACGCGCAGGGTGTCGCCTATGCGGCAAGGGTCTACGGCTGCAAGGCCGTCATTGTCATGCCGACCACCACGCCGCTGATCAAGGTTGAGCGCACCAGAAACTACGGGGCGGAGGTCGTTCTGTATGGGGATGTCTACGATGACGCCTGCGCGAAGGCGCTGGAGCTGGCGGCGGAAAACGGATATACGTTTATCCATCCGTTTGACGACCTGACCGTCGCGACGGGACAGGGAACCATTGCCATGGAGATTGTCAAAGAGCTTCCTCTGGTGGATTACATACTGGTTCCCGTGGGCGGGGGCGGCCTGGCAACCGGAATCTCTACGCTGACTAAAATGCTGAATCCGAAAATTAAGGTGATCGGTGTAGAGCCCGCAGGAGCAAACTGTCTGCAGGCATCTCTGGAGAAGGGAGAGGTAATGACTCTTCCCTCTGTGAACACGATTGCGGACGGCACCGCGGTGAAGCGCCCCGGAGAAAAAATTTTCCCGTATCTCCAGAAAAATCTGGATGACGTCATTACCGTATCGGATGAAGAGCTGGTGGTGGCTTTTCTGGATATGGTGGAAAACCACAAGATGATAGTGGAAAATTCCGGACTCCTGACGGTGGCTGCCCTGAAGCACCTTTCCTGCAGGGATAAGAAGGTGGCAGCTGTTATGTCCGGCGGAAACATGGATGTCATCACCATGTCCTCTGTGGTACAGAACGGTCTGATCGCCAGAGACAGGATTTTCACCGTGTCTGTTCTTCTTCCGGATCGTCCGGGAGAGCTGGTGCGGGTATCTTCCGTCATAGCGGACAAGAAGGGAAATGTCATCAAGCTGGAGCACAACCAGTTCTACAGCACCAACCGCAATGCCGCGGTAGAGCTCCGCATTACGCTGGAAGCATTCGGAACAGAGCATAAGAAGGAGATTCTTGCAGCCCTGGAAAACGCCGGCTTTAATCCGAAGCTGGTTCACACAAATCTTTGATAAAAAGCCGCAGACCGGCTGCCGCACTGCCACAGGATGCATGCAGGCGGCCGGGACTGTTTTTTGTATGTCAAGGTAACCCGCTGTCCCGGAATACGACGGAATGAGTAAAAAGATCAGAGAGAAAAAAAGTACACTGTTCAGCCTTCTGTTTATTGCCGCGGTCATTCTTCTGACGCTGTGGAGTCTTTCACGCGCGGAAGATCCGGACAAGCTGATTAAGGATATCCAAAACGCCAGCCCGGTCTTTCTGGTTCTGGCTGTTCTTTGTGTACTTGCTTTTATCTGCCTGCAGGGCGTAGTGATCTGGCTGCAGTGCCGTTCGCTGAAGCTTCAGGAAAGCCTCTGGCGTTGTGTTCTTGTCGCCTTCCACGGATATTTTTACTGCAGCATCACGCCGATGCAGAGCGGTGGTCCCCCGATCCAGATTTATGATCTGAAGAAAGAGGGAATTCACATCTCTGTCGGAACACTGATTATTCTGATGGAGACTTTTCTTTTCAAGGTTGTCCTGGTCATTCTAAGTCTGGGAATGCTGCTGTTCGGACACAGTCTGATGCGCCGGTACATCTGGCCGGGGCTTTTTTTCTTTATTCTGGGTACGATACTTACCTGCGGGATCGTGGTTTTGATTTATCTCTCCATGTTTCATTCCGGCCTGCTCCGGAGACTGATCCTATGGCTTTTCCGAAAGCTGGAAAAACACCACCTGGTCCGCAGCAAAAAGGGACGGGTGGAAAAGCTTATCTCGGCGATGGATAAATACCGCGCGGCGGCGGGATATTTCCGGAATCAGAGAAAACTGGCGGTTCTTCTGCTGGCAGTTACTATGCTGCAGAGGCTGGCCTATTTTTCTACCACGTATTTCATTTATCGCAGCTTCGGCCTTTACGGGGTCTCTTACTGGACGATTGTCCTGCTGCAGGCGGCCATCAGCATCTGTGCGGATATGCTTCCGATTCCCGGCGGGGTCGGGATTACAGAGGCGCTGTTTCAGGTCTTTTTCCGGGATATCTTCGGTACCATGACCATTCCCGGACTCTGCCTGTCCAGAGGAATCACCTTCTATGCCCAGCTTTTGTTCTGCGGTATTTTCAGCATTGCAGCCCGCGTGGCTTTCCGGGTGGACAAGTCCCGACTGGGTTTCTTTCAGACCTCTTTTATCGTTCCGGAGGATGCACCGTGATATGCAGAAGATAAATTATCAGCGTGAAATGGAACAGATTCTTGCGGAAGAGACGGCGGCCGGCCATGTGCCGAAACTGCTGCTTCACAGCTGCTGCGCGCCCTGCAGCAGCTATGTGCTGGAGTATCTGTCTGACTATTTTCAGATCACAGACTTCTTTTATAACCCTAACATCTCCCCGGAGGACGAGTACAGAAAGCGGTCGGAGGAACTGAAACGGCTGATCCAATCCATGCCGCTGAAGCACCCGGTCATCTTTGCAGAGGGAACCTACTGCCCGGAGAAATTTTTTCAGATGTCCAGAGGACTGGAGGATGTGCCGGAGGGAGGAGAGAGGTGCTTTCTCTGTTATGAGATGCGTCTGCGGGAGGCAGCGGAGGAAGCGAAAAAGCGCTCCTGTGACTATTTTACCACCACACTTTCCATCAGTCCGCTGAAGAACGCGCAGAAGCTGAATGAAATCGGACTGCGGCTGGAGCAGGAGTATCATGTCCGGTATCTGGTGTCGGATTTCAAGAAGAAAAACGGGTATCGGAGATCGGTGGAGCTGTCCGGGATCTACGGCCTGTACAGACAGAATTACTGCGGCTGCGTATTTTCCAGAAGAGAGGCGCAGGAAAGGGAATGGAAAAAACAGCAGCAGCTGTAGGGAATGCATGGCGGCAGCACAGTATTTTTTCAGAAAAGGAGACAAAGCATATGGCACAGTTATGGGGAGGCCGTTTTACCAAGCAGACAGACAGGCTCGTCTACAATTTTAACGCGTCCATCGGTTTCGATCAGAAGTTTTACCGTCAGGACATCCGGGGCAGTATCGCTCACGTGAAAATGCTGGCAAAGCAGAAAATCCTGACAGAGAAAGAGAGAGACGCCATCATCCGCGGTCTGGAGGGGATCCAGAGGGATGTCGAGAACGGAACCCTGAAAATCACTTCCGAGTATGAGGATATCCACAGTTTTGTGGAGGCAAATCTGATCGAGAGGATCGGAGACACCGGGAAAAAGCTCCACACGGGCAGAAGCCGGAACGACCAGGTGGCGCTGGACATGAAGCTGTATGTGCGGGATGAGATCGACGAGACGGAGAGCCTGCTCAAGACGCTTTTGTCTGTCATAGACCGAATCATGAGGGAAAATGTGCACACGTATATGCCAGGATTCACCCATCTGCAGAAAGCACAGCCCGTCACGCTGGCTCATCATTTCGGCGCTTATTTTGAGATGTTCCGCCGTGACAGGGAACGCCTTCTGGACATCCGGAAAAGGATGAATACCTGTCCCCTGGGCGCAGGGGCGCTTGCCGGAACCACTTATCCGCTGGACCGTGACTATACCGCCCGGCTGCTGGACTTTGACGGGCCGACCCGCAACAGCATGGATTCTGTTTCAGACAGGGACTACGTCATCGAACTGCTCGGCGCTCTCTCCACGATCATGATGCACCTGAGCCGGTTCAGCGAGGAAATCTGCATCTGGAATACGAATGAGTACCGGTTTGTGGAGATCGACGACGCCTACAGCACCGGCAGTTCCATCATGCCGCAGAAGAAAAATCCGGATATCGCGGAGCTGGTCAGGGGAAAAACAGGAAGGGTCTACGGTGCGCTGATCACCATGCTGACGGCGATGAAGGGACTTCCGCTGGCCTATAACAAGGATATGCAGGAGGACAAGGAGCTGACCTTTGACGCCATCGACACGGTGAAGGGCTGCCTGGCTCTGTTTACCGGAATGATCAATACCATGAAATTCAGGAAGGATGTCATGGAAGCCTCCGCCCGGCATGGATTTACCAATGCGACAGACGCGGCGGATTATCTGGTGGGGAAGGGCGTGCCTTTCCGGGACGCGCATGGCATCATCGGCCGCCTGGTTCTGCATTGTATTGACAGAGGCTGCGCCCTGGATGATCTGACACTGGAGGAATTCCGTTCCTTTGACAGCCATTTTGACCAGGATATTTACGACGCCATCAGCATGAAAAATTGTGTGGAGAGAAGAAACACCGCCGGAGCGCCGGGGCCGGCCGCCATGGCAGCAGAGCTGGAGGCAGACAGAGAGTATCTGGATCGAACCTGATCAGGCAGATGCCGGAATCGGCTTTTTGCATAATTATATCTTGCAATTTTCGTGCGAAAAGTCTATAATACGCAAATGACGCACATATGTACGCCTGAGGGAGACACTGTGGAAGAACACTTAACCCGCAAAACCGGAAGACCGCACATTTGTACGAGTGAGAAAGACAAGCAGAGAGTCATCATTACAGGAGTTTAGGTCATGGAGATGGAGAAGAAACTGAAAGTAGGTATTCTGGGAGCTACAGGAATGGTCGGACAGCGTTTTGTCACCCTGATGGAGAACCATCCCTGGTTTCAGCCTGTTGTGCTGGCGGCAAGCGCCAGAAGCGCGGGACAGACGTATGAAGAGGCTGTGGGCGGACGCTGGAAAATGGAAACGCCCATGCCGGAGTATGTAAAGAACATGCAGGTGCTGAATATCGAGGAAATTGACAAAATCGCATCGGAAGTTGATTTTGTGTTCTGTGCCCTGAACATGCCGAAGGATCAGATCCGCGCAGTGGAAGAGCGGTACGCAAAGGCGGAGGTTCCGGTTGTGTCCAACAACAGCGCGCACCGCTGGACGCCGGATGTTCCCATGGTTGTTCCGGAAATCAATGACAGTCATTTTGATATCATTCCCTTCCAGAGAAAGAGACTGGGGACGACAAGAGGCTTTATTGCGGTAAAACCGAACTGCTCCATCCAGAGCTATGCCCCGATCTTAAGCGCGTGGAAGAAATTTGAGCCGACAGAGGCTGTTGTCTCTACCTATCAGGCGATCTCCGGCGCCGGAAAGACCTTTAAGGAGTGGCCGGAGATGCTGGGAAATATTATTCCTTTCATCAGCGGGGAGGAAGAGAAGAGCGAACAGGAGCCGCTTCGTCTGTGGGGCAGCATTCAGAACGGTGAAATTGTAAAATCCGACTGCATGAGGATTTCCGCCCAGTGCATCCGCGTGCCTGTTCTGAACGGACACACGGCTACCGTCAGTCTGAACTTCAGACAGAATCCTTCGAAGGAGGAACTGGTGGAGGCGGCGGAAGCCTTCCGGGGCTATCCGCAGGAACACAGTCTTCCCAGCGCGCCGAAGCAGTTCATCCAGTACCTGACGGAGGACGACCGTCCGCAGGTCAGCAAAGATGTGAATTTTGAAAACGGGATGGGGATTTCCTTCGGGCGTCTGCGCAAGGATACCATCTTTGACTGGAAGTTTGTCGGCCTCTCCCACAACACACTCCGCGGGGCGGCCGGAGGCGCGGTTCTCAGCGCGGAGACACTGGTTTCCAAGGGATACATCACCGCAAAATAATATCCGGCCCGGCCGGACAGAGATACAGGCAGGAAATATACGGAATGGGAAAATCCTTATACATTGCAGAAAAGCCCTCCGTGGCGCAGGAATTCGGGAAGGCGCTGCATGAAAATCTCCGGCGGATGGACGGCTATCTGGAATCCGACAGCAGTGTGGTTACCTGGTGCGTGGGGCACCTGGTAACCATGAGCTATCCGGAAAAATATGACGAGAAATACAGGCGGTGGTCCTTCGATACACTGCCTTTTTTGCCGCGGAAATTTAAATATGAGGTAATCGGAAGTGTCAAAAAACAGTTTGACATTGTGAAGGGGCTTTTGAACCGGGAGGATGTGGATACCATCTATGTCTGCACGGACTCCGGGCGGGAGGGAGAGTATATCTACCGCCTGGTGGCGATGATGGCTAAGGTTCCGGCTTCCAGAAGCCAGAAGAGAGTGTGGATTGACTCCCAGACGGAGGAGGAAATTCTCCGTGGGATCCGCGAGGCAAAGGATATATCCGCCTATGACAATCTGGCTTCCGCTGCGTTCCTCCGGGCAAAAGAGGATTATCTGATGGGAATCAACTTTTCCCGCGCCCTTTCCCTGCGGTATTCCTACGCTGTCACGGACTATCTGGGTCAGAAATATCAGGCCATCTCCGTCGGACGGGTCATGACCTGTGTGCTGGGAATGGTTGTCCGGAGGGAGAGGGAAATCCGAAGCTTCGTCAAAACTCCGTTTTACCGTGTGGCAGCCACCCTCCGTCTGCAGGACAGAACCTTTGAGGGAGAGTGGAGAGCCGCGGATGGAAGCCGTTATTTCCAGAGTCCGAAGCTCTACAAGGAGAACGGGTTCCGCGAAAAAAAGGACGCACAGGAGCTGATCCGTATGCTGGAAGGACAGCCCAGGCAGGAAATGCTGGTAGAAAAGCTGGAGAAAAAGAAAACCAGAAAAAACCCGCCTCTCCTTTACAATCTGGCCGAGATCCAGAACGACTGTTCCCGCATGTTCCGGATCAGTCCGGATACCACGCTGAACATTATTCAGGAGCTCTACGAAAAAAAACTGGTCACATACCCCCGGACAGACGCCAGGGTTTTATCCACGTCCATTGCCAGAGAAATCGACAGGAATTTGTCCGGACTGAGAAACTACGGGCCGGCCGCAGGCTTTGCGTCAGAGATCCTGCAGAGCGGCAGCTGGAAGGGGATCGCAAAGACCCGTTACACGAATGACAGCCAGATCACGGATCATTATGCCATTATCCCCACCGGGCAGGGACTGAGCAGCTTAAAGCAGTTAAGTCCGGCGTCACAGAAGGTTTATGACGTCATTGTGCGGCGGTTTCTGTGTATTTTCTATCCTCCTGCGGTTTACACGAAAATTGCGCTGACAGCGTGTATGCACACAGCAGGTTTTACGGAGGGAAGGGAATCAGACGAGAGGTTTTTCGCGAATTTCAGCGTTCTGTCCGAAGAAGGGTATCTGAAGGCCGCATACAGACCCCGCGCCGCAGCCGCAGGCAGCACATCCCCAGGTCAGGCGGAGGCTGCGGGGACGGCCGGAAAGAAAAAGGAGACTGTTTCAGAAGATGCTCCCGAAGGAGAAAAGGATGAAAATCCGGAAGAGAACTCCTGTGACAGGTCTCTTCTGGAAGCTCTTTCCGGTATGAAAAAGGGAAGCATCCTGCCGGTAGAAGGCTTTGCGGTAAAGGAGGGAGAGACCTCCCCGCCCAAGCGTTATTCCTCCGGTTCCATGATTCTGGCAATGGAAAACGCAGGACAGCTGATCGAAGACGAAGAACTCCGGGAACAGATCCGCGGAAGCGGGATCGGAACCTCCGCGACACGGGCGGAGATTCTGAAAAAGCTGTTTCATATCCGGTATCTCTCGCTGAACAAGAAAACGCAGATTATCACACCGACCCAGATGGGGGAAATGGTTTTTGATGTGGTGAACTGCTCCATCCGTTCCCTGCTGAATCCGGAACTGACCGCCAGCTGGGAAAAGGGTCTCACCTATGTGGCGGAGGGAACCATACAGGAAGAGGAATACAGAAAGAAGCTGGAGACCTTTGTGGCGAAGCACACCAATCAGGTGAAGCAGACCGATAACCGGGCATACCTGAGGAGGTTTTTTGATGCCGCCGCTCCTTATTACAAAAAGACTCCCGCCAGAACCCGCGGGAAGAAAAATCCGAATTCGGAAACAGGAGATAAAAATGTTAAAGTACGCGACAATTAAAGAGCTTTTTAATCTGGATGAGACGCTTGCAAAATCTCTGCTGGAGAGCAGAACCTGGCCCTGGGAGGTTCTTCCGCTCATACATGATTATATCCTTCAGGTAGGCCCGACGCTTCCTTCGGAGGAATACGAACAGCGAGAAGAGGGCGTCTGGATCGCCAGGTCCGCAAAAATATGGCCGACGGTTTCCATTACTGGTCCCTGCATTGTCGGGAAGAATGCCGAGCTGCGCCAGTGCGCTTTTATCCGCGGAAATGCCATCATCGGCGAGCATGCGGTAGTCGGAAACTCCACGGAGCTGAAAAATGTCATTCTGTTTAACTATGTGGAAGCTCCACACTATAATTATGTCGGAGATTCCATTCTGGGCTTTCACGCCCACATGGGGGCAGGATCCATCACCAGCAATATAAAATCCGACCGGAAAAACATTGTGATTAAAGGAGAAGACGGGAATATCGAGACCGGTATGCGCAAAATCGGCGCAATGCTCGGTGACTGGACCGAGATTGGCTGCGGTTCTGTGCTGAATCCGGGCAGCATCATCGGCGCGCACACAAACATCTATCCGCTTTCCAGCATCCGAGGTATCATACCTCCGGATTCCATTTACAAACGCGAAGGGGAGATTGTACCGAAGCGTTAAGGCCAGATTTTATCCGGCATATTTTTTCAGACACCTGTTTTTGGCACATATGTCCGGCAGAAAGGAGACTTCCGCACAAGGCAGCCTGCCTGGCAGTCTGTCTGGCGGCCGGATAAGAATTCCCCCTTTACTTGCTCCCTGTTTTATGCGAAAATACAGGCAGCTTAATGGCTATATGATTACATTTTGAAAGGAGTTATACGATGATTTATTCACAGGAAGTAGAAGATATGTGCGTTGTGCATCAGGGCGTACATCATGGTGCTGCTCCTATTCCCGAAGAAGCAAAATGGGTTAAGAGCAGGGAAGTAAAAGATATTTCCGGTTTCACACATGGTGTAGGCTGGTGCGCTCCCCAGCAGGGCTGCTGCAAGCTGTCCCTGAACATTAAGGAGGGCGTGATCCAGGAGGCTCTGGTCGAGACTATCGGCTGCTCCGGTATGACCCATTCTGCGGCTATGGCGGCAGAAATCCTTCCCGGCCTGACGGTTCTGGAAGCCCTGAACACAGACCTGGTGTGTGATGCCATCAATACCGCTATGAGAGAGCTGTTCCTGCAGATTGCCTACGGACGTTCCCAGAGCGCCTTCTCCGAGGACGGACTTCAGATCGGCGCCGGTCTGGAAGATCTTGGAAAGGGTCATCGCTCTCAGGTTGGAACCATGTACAGTACCCTGAAAAAAGGCCCCCGTTATCTGGAAATGACAGACGGTTATGTAAAAGAGCTGGCTCTGGACGAGAATGACGAGATCATCGGTTACAAATTTGTCAACTTTGGAAAGATGATGGACTTCATCAAAGCCGGCGACGATGCCAATACCGCATTCGAGAAGGCTTCCGGTCAGTACGGCCGTGTCGCAGATGCAGTTAAGTTCATTGATCCGAGAAAAGAGTAACAGGGGAGGACGAAAGAAATGGCTTTATTTGAATCATACGAGAGAAGAGAAAAACAGATTCTGGCAAAGCTTTCCGAGTACGGGATCGGTTCTATTGAAGAGGCTGCTGAAATTACAAAGGCCGCAGGACTGGATGTATATCATATGGTAGAGAATATTCAGCCGATCTGCTTTGAAAACGCAAAATGGGCGTACACCGTAGGCGCCGCCATCGCGATCAAGAAGAATTGCCGCAAGGCATCCGAGGCAGCTGCAGCCATCGGAGAGGGACTTCAGTCCTTCTGCATTCCCGGTTCCGTAGCGGACCGCCGGAAGGTTGGACTTGGCCATGGAAATCTTGGAAAGATGCTTCTGGAAGAAGATACCGAGTGCTTCGCGTTTCTGGCAGGCCATGAGTCTTTTGCAGCGGCAGAGGGAGCAATCGGTATTGCAGAGAAGGCAAACAAGGTTCGTAAAAAACCGCTCCGCGTTATCCTGAACGGACTGGGCAAGGACGCTGCCAAGATTATTTCCCGTGTCAACGGCTTTACCTACGTAGAGACCGAGTACGACTACAAGACCGGCGAGCTGAAAGAACTCTCCCGCACCTGCTACAGCAAGGATCCCAACGGAGCCCGTGCGAAGGTTAACTGCTACGGAGCAGACGACGTGCAGGAAGGTGTTGCCATCATGTGGCATGAAAATGTGGACGTCTCCATCACCGGAAACTCCACCAACCCGACCCGTTTCCAGCATCCGGTTGCAGGTACCTACAAAAAAGAGCGCATCGAGGCAGGAAAGAAGTACTTCTCCGTGGCTTCCGGCGGCGGCACAGGACGTACCCTTCACCCGGATAACATGGCTGCCGGCCCCGCTTCCTACGGAATGACCGATACACTGGGACGTATGCACAGCGACGCGCAGTTCGCAGGATCTTCCTCCGTTCCGGCTCACGTTGAGATGATGGGTCTGATCGGCGCAGGAAACAATCCGATGGTCGGCATGACCGTGGCGGTTGCCGTCAGCGTGGAACAGGCGGCAGAAGCCGGTAAGTTCTGAAAAATACAGGAAAATCAAGGGTTTTCGTTTTTCTAAAATGGTCAAAAAAGTGGTTAAAAGAGGGTCGTTTGACCACTATTTGACCACTATTTGACCACCGTCGTTTGACCTAACGCCGGTTGGTCAATGTTATCGGACTAACGACGGACAAATCTATCATTTCAATCCGGTTCTGGTGCGCTTCTGCGGTTCTGTAAAAATGGAATTGCCGCGTAAGCGCACCAGCCGGATTTTTCCTTTCCACAATTCCACAATCCCAGCATTCGATCTGCTTTACCAGCATAAACTTGCTTTGCCCGGCAGGACAGCACAATCCAGAAAGAATTATCATCAGAGGTGTGAGTTATCCTAATAGAGGGTAAATGATAACGCAGTGGTACCGTCTCAAACCATTATTATTTTGCAAGATGGCAGTTGATGGGCATAAATGAGACAATGAATTGTGAAAAATGCCGAGAATGAGTGCTGTTATATGCACGCATTTAGGAAAAATAACAGTTTCATGCTGTCTTCCCGCAATGCTATAATACATACTTATGAGATTTTTTAATTTTTCATGAGGAAAAAGGAATGATCAAGAAAATTATTGCAATTGTTGTAATTTTTGTGGCAGCTGTAGGCGGCGTTGCCATGCTCTATGTGACGAACCTTCTGGGACAGGTGAATCATGTGGACGGGACGGAAAATACGGCGGACGTTACCGGCTTGCAGGCGGTAAACGCAACGTCGGAAGGCGGGAACAACATAGATCTGACAGGGATCGATACGAACGTCCTCTCGGATGATGATATCAAGAATATTCTGATTATCGGACAAGACCGCCGGAAAGGGGAAACCGGGCGCACCCGTTCCGACACGATGATTATATGCAGCATCAACACAAAGACAAACAAGATCTATCTGACGTCTCTGATGCGTGATATGTATGTCCCGATCCCCGGCTACGGGGCAAACAGAATTAACGCGGCATATGTGTTCGGCGGTATGGATCTGCTGGATTCTGTTATAGAGCAGGATTTCGGTGTCAAAATTGACGGAAACGTAGAAGTGGATTTCGACGGATTTCTTATGGCGATTTCCGAGCTGGCTCCTCTGGATATTGAACTTACCCAGGAGGAAGCAGAGTACATGATGACACATCCGCTGGATGGAACGATCAAGGAAGGGGATGCCCCGTGGGATCTGCACGAGGGAACCAATTCTCTTCAGCCCGGAGAACTTCTGGAATACGCCAGAATGCGGTATGTTGGAAATTCCGACTGGGACAGGACAGAGCGTCAGCGTAAGCTGATGAAGGTGGCGTTTGCAAAGCTGAAGACCTGCGACATCTTTACCATGCTGAAGTTCGCAAAGAAAGTGGTACCAACCCTGACCACCGACCTGACAAACAGTGAGATTCTCGGATATATCTATTCCGTGTATTCCAAGAATATGGAAGTTAATGACGAGACACTCCGTGTTCCGATTGACGGAGGATATGAAGGCCAGTCTATCGGCGGAATGTCTGTTTTAGTTCCGGATTTTGACGCTAATGCAGAGGCAATTCAGAACTATATCTATGGAAAAGTCCTGAATGCAAAGGTAGCACAGTTGAGCGAGACGGATCTGAGTGAAGATTCGGTTAAATCCAACTACCAGCAGGCGGAAGAACTGGCTCCGTCCCAGGATGAGGATGAATACTATTATAATTCCGCAAGCAGCTCTGAGGAGAGTTACGAAACAGACAACTCAGGAACGACGGTAACTCCTACGGCAGCTCCGGCAGATAACGGAACAGTCGGCGGGGCTGGCGGCACGATTAACACAGGAGGAGATAGCGAGAATACCTCCGGCGGCACAACTGTCGCTCCGACAGAGGCCGCACCGACGGAAGCTCCGCCCACGGCGGCTCCGACACAGGCACCTGTGGTGGATGTGCCCTCGGATGCAGGAACAACCGCCGGAGATGCCACCCAGGAGGCAGCCGGCTGAGAAGTAAAAGAATGCCATACAGATAACAAGGGCTGCCGCATCAGAATGCGGCAGCCCTTGAGATAAATGGGAAATCTCTATGTAATGCATTTTTACAGTCGTTTGTTGAGAAATCAGATTTTATTGAAACAAAAGAAGGACCGGGGTAAAATAATTATGAATTCTCAACACGAGACATTGAAAATCAAGGATTATCATTGGCTATAAAAACAGTGTAATCTCTGAAATGTTTTCAATGAGTACGCCAGTGATAATAGTTTCTGGCAAATTATAGAAAGCGCATTATATATAAATAAAGGCAGGAATATGGATATATCAAAGTATATAGATTCTGATCTTCTAAATAAATTTGAATTTTATAATTATGGTCATTCACTGGAAATTCTGCATGAATCATACCCAGAGGAATGGAAGGAACTGCAGGAATGTTTCCGAAAACTCAGCCTCTCTATAGATGATATAAAAAAATCAGGTGGAAACGAATCGCCTATTCCAAAGAAATTTGATGATATTCTTTATCCGTATGGCTGGAGAGAAATCCGGATATCCGGAGATTTGATCGTCAAGAAATATCCGAGAAAGGTGGCGCAGCGCAGAGGAAAATTTGCTGATGAACCTTATGAAGTAGAAACAATTACCGGTTATATAGATGGCCATAATATTGATTTCCTGAAAAACCGGGTTGCGTTTGATCTGGAGTGGAACAGCAAGGATCAGACGTTTGACCGGGATTTGCTTGCCATGCGAACTTATTTTGACTGCGGGCTTATTGATGTAGGAGTCATTGTCACAAGAGCTGGGGAGTTAAATGAGATATTCCGTGAAATACGAGATGATCATGGGCAGATCTTAATGAAAAAATATGGCGCAAGTACTACATGGATGGGGAAGTTAACCTATCGTCTTGATTCAAGAAGAAATGGAGGATGCCCTATACTTGCTGTTGGTATCAGAAAGGAATGTGTAGAGGATTATGGAAGACTTGCGGCTTACAATTCAGAACTTAAAAAAATTCACAAGCGGTAAAAAATACAATACAATTTATGCAGATCCGCCGTGGCAGTTTCAAAACAGAACAGGCAAGGTTGCGCCTGAACATAAGCGATTGACACGCTATGAGACCATGACTGTTGAAGAAATCAAAAAGCTTCCCGTATCAGATTTTTCCGGTGATAAGGCACAGTTATATCTCTGGGTTCCGAATGCGCTTCTCCCTGAGGGACTGGAGGTTATGGATGCATGGGGATTCGAGTATAAAACCAATATTATCTGGGAGAAAATCCGAAAGGACGGACAGCCGGACGGACGTGGTGTGGGATTCTATTTCAGGAATGTTACGGAAATAATTCTGTTTGGGATAAAAAAGAAGAGCGCACCAAACAGAACTCTGGCACCTGCAAGATCTCAGGTGAATATTCTGCGCACAATGAAGAGAGAACACAGCCGAAAGCCGGATGAGATTATTCCGATTATTGAAGCCTGCAGTGCCGGACCGAGGATTGAGTTGTTTGCAAGAGGCGATCGTGATGGATGGGATATGTGGGGAGATCAGGCGGATGCCTCATACGAACCAACCTGGGACACTTATGCAAATCATACCATTTCTTCATTGGCTCATAAGGATAAAACACATGGAAATTCTCTTCATGCGTCCGGAAAGTAAAAGAAAAAACACTTTTCATTCAGCTTCAGCCTGGATGTGGGGTGTTTTTTTCTAGCAATATTTTTTGTAACAAGAGACATTGGATCAAATTGCCGCCCTACGGCGATGGCTTCTATCTTTTACTGCTTGGCTTATGAATGCTACCTGGCCTCACTGAGCTGCCAAAAACAAGCGCTGTGCCAAGTATTCTTGACAGCTCAGAGAAGTCTTGGTGATGTGTAGCCAAGAGCGGCAAGAAGATGTCTACATCCTTCGGTTGACATCATTTATATTGAACGATACTCTAACGCGGAATGCCGGTATCATTGCTGCGGATAAACAGTACGTTAAACCCGGAACCGCGGTTCTCTGACCGCGGAATATTCAGAGTTGTTTTATAGATTGAAGATTTACACAAATCACACTGTATCTCAATATCTCCTGGAGACTCTTATTTTTCTGACTTTTTCATGGAATGAGACGCGTTAATGTGTTAAAATGTTTTTCAGGTTTTACGAAAACCTGGAAATAAGCCGGCGTAAGATACAGGAAGGCGAAAAAGGTGGTGAGGATATGATTGATGATTCTATCCGTGCCGTAAAGGAGGCGGAGAAGAACGCCAGCCAGATCATTCTGGATGCCCATTCCTCCGCGGATCAGTTGATCAGGCAGGCGGAGGCGGAGGCAGAACAGATACGGGCAGATGCCGGAAACGGCGCCGCGAAAGCTGCAGAAGAGAAGATGGAGGAAGCCCGCAAAAAGGGCGAGGAGGAGCTGAAGCAGGCGGATGCTCTTCTGGACAAAGACCGGCAGGGGCTGGAAGCCATTGCCGGAAACAAAGTAGAACAGGCGGCGGAGGCTGTAATCCGGGAAATTTTGTCGTGACAGAGAAAGGCGGGATTTTTGCATGGCAATAGTAAAAATGCAGAAACTCAGCATCTGCGCAACAAAGAAACACAGAAAGGCCATTCTGGAATTTCTGCAGTCCATGGGAGCCATGGAGGTTCACACAGAGAACCTGAATGATCCGGAACTGAAAAAAATGGACACGCAGGCCTCCCGGTCTACCTTTCTGAAAAATGCGGATGTGCTTGAACAAGCCGCCGGTCTGCTAAAGACGTATCATCCGGAGAAAAAAACCGGATTATCCCTGTTTTCCGAAAAAAAAGCAGTGGAGAGAAAAGCATTTGATACGATTGCAGAGGACCAGCAGACCTATGTCGGCGATGCGAGAGCGATCCTGAAAGCTGAGAAAACAATCAATGAGTGTAAAGCCGCTGTCAGCAGAGACCGGAATCTGATTGATTCCCTTAAGCCCTGGATGCGGCTGGATGTTCCGATGAGTTACCGGGGCACCAGAGATACCGTTTTTTATGTCGGGAGTATCGAAGGGGAAATCCCGGAGGCGGAACTTCTGGCGGCGGTTACGGCCGGAATGCAGGATCCGGTTCCGGTCAGTGTTGATATTCTGAATACGGAACACAATGTGACCTGCCTCTCCGTGCTGTGCCATAAAAAGGTACAGGATCAGGTGGAGGCCAATCTCCGGGAGGTCGGTTTTGCAAGGCCCTCGCAGCCGGTTAAGGGGATTCCTTCCGCAGAAGCGGAAAAGGCGGAAAAAGATATCCGGGTGCAGGAAGAAAATATTGAAAAGCAGAAGGAAAAAATCATCCGTCACTTTGACAAACGGGGAATGCTGCTGGTTCTGTCTGATTATTACCGGACCAGGGCGGAGAAGTACCGGCTGCTTGGAACGATACCGCAGTCGGAGAAGGTGTTCTTTCTGGAGGGATGGATTCCGGATACAAATGTAAAGGAGATCACGGAAATCCTTACCGGAAAATTCCAAGCAGTGGTGGAGACAGAAGAGAAGGAACCGGATGAGACAGAGCCGACACTGCTGCAGAACAATCATTTCTCAGAGTCGGTGGAAGGAGTTCTTGCTTCCTACGGGCTGCCGCAGCACGGGAAGGTGGATCCGACCTTTCTCATGTCGATTTTCTATGTGTTTTTCTTTGGCATGATGCTGTCGGATGCGGCCTACGGAATTATTATTTCCGTCATCTGCGGGATTGTGCTGAAAAAACACAGGCATCTGGAAAAAGGCCTGCAGAAGACGCTGCGTCTGTTTTTCTACTGTGGGCTTTCCACGGCCTTCTGGGGCTTTATGTACGGAAGCTTCTTCGGAGACGCCATCGACGTCATAGCAAAGACGTTCTTCGGCTACACAGGAACGACGCCTATACTGAAACCGCTCTGGTTTGAGCCGCTGGGGGATCCGATGAGGCTTCTGATGTACTGTATGCTCTTCGGCCTGATTCACCTGTTTACCGGGTTGGGAATCAAAGGGTACCAGATGCTCAGGGATCATGATATCGTCGGTTTTGTCAGTGACATCCTGGCGTGGTACATGTTCCTGCTGGGACTGATTCTGCTGCTGCTTCCCACCTCGCTGTTTGAGTCTATTGCAGGGATGGAGTTTAATTTCCCCTCGTGGATGCATGGATTTTCTCTGGTTCTGACCTTTGCCGGAATGGGAATCATTCTTTTGATGTCCGGCAGGGATCATAAAAACTGGGCGCTTCGGATTATTCTGGGAGCGTATGATATCTATGGAGTCACCAGCTGGCTGTCAGATGTGCTTTCTTATTCCCGTCTGCTGGCGCTGGGGCTTGCCACAGGCGTTATAGCCAGCGTGGTCAACATGATCGGAAGTATGTTCGGCGGAGGGCCGGCGGGCGCTGTCGTCTTTATTTTGATTTTTGTATTCGGGCACACCATGAATCTGCTGATCAACCTGCTGGGCGCCTACGTACATTCCAATCGTCTGGAGTTTGTGGAGTTTTTCGGAAAATTTTACGATGCTGGCGGTCAGCCGTTCCAGCCTTTCAGTACTAAAAACAAATATATTGAAATCAAGGAGGAAAAGGTATCATGAGTTTAGGATTTGCACTTGCGTTAATCGGCGCGGCACTGGCAACGGCTCTTGCCGGAAGCGGTTCCGCCTGGGGTGTCGGTGTCGCGGGACAGGCTGCGGCAGGAGTTGTCAGCGAGGATCCCGGACAGTTTGCGAAGGTTCTGATCCTGCAGCTGCTTCCCGGCACACAGGGTATTTACGGCCTTCTTGTTACCTTTATCGCGCTTTCCAAGATCGGACTTCTTTCCGGTTCTCCGGCGACTTCCATGGATCTGGGCACCGGGCTGGCAGTTTTCGCGGCTTGCCTGCCGATTGCCATTGTCGGACTGATTTCCGCCTACCATCAGGGGAGAACCTCTGTCGCCTCCATCGGTCTTGTGGCGAAGAACCCGGACCAGTTCGGTAAGGCTATGCTTTTCCCTGCGATGGTTGAGACCTATGCGATTCTGTCCCTGTTAGTTTCTATTCTTGCCATTTCCAACATCAGCCTCTAAAAAAGAAGGCGTCAGAGCTGGGATTGACGGGAGAACCCGCAGCCGGTATCTGACGAATAAGAGCTTATAAAGCGAAAGAGTCAGAGAGAAAACAGAAAACAGAAGTCTGCTGTCTGCCGGCGGTGCCGGCAGAGAAGCATAACAGGAAAGGAATCAGTTATGGCAGGAATTGAGGCAATTACAGAGGAAATCCTGCAGGATGCGCAGAAGGAAGCGGACAAAATCATTGACAGCGCCAGAGAACAGGCTGAGGAAATAAGAAATGCTGCCCGGACAGACGCGGACAAAATCAGAGAGAATGCCGCTGCCAGAACAGAGCATGATCTGGCTGTTTACTCCGAGCGTCTGCAGTCACAGAAGGAGATGCGCAGGCGACAGGCTGTTCTTTCCGCAAAGCAGAAAATGATCGGCGAGGCGATAGAAAAGGCTTATGCAAGGCTTGCGGAACAGAACGACGCAGATTATTTCTCCATGCTGGAAGGAATTCTGGAGAGAGAAGCGGAGGAAGGGCAGGCCGGCGAAATCTTGTTCGGAAAAAGAGATCTGGAACGTCTTCCGGTGGATTTTGAAGAAAAGGCGAAGCGTGCTGCCGCGAAAAAAAACGGAAGCCTGACGGTTTCCCGGACTCCGGCAGATATTGAAAACGGCTTTGTTCTGCGTTACGGAGGTATTGACGAAAACTGCAGTCTTCGCGCCCTGTTTGAGGAAAAGCGGGAAAAGCTGCAGGATATTGTGAATAAGATATTGTGGTAAAGGAGTGCGCGAATGAGTAACAGTGATTATATCTTTGCCGTTGCGCGTATCCGTGCCAGAGAAAAGTGGCTTTTAAGCGATGCGGATGTCCGCCAGATGACAGCCATGAAAAGCGAAGGAGAGGTTCTCACGTTTCTCGCTGATAAAGGCTGGGGAACCTCCGATGCAGCCCAGGATGCGGACAGCATGCTGGAGGCGGAGGAAAAAAAGAATCACCGGATTCTCCGGGAACTGAAAGTGCCGAAGGCCGTGCATGACGTCCTGTCTCTTCCGCAGTATTATCATAATCTGAAGGCCGGGATCAAGGAAATCTGCACCAGCGAGGATTTCGAGGGCGTATTCTATGATCTGGAGGATTTCAGCAAGAAGGATGTCGTTAAAATCCTTCAGGAGAAAACCTTCTACCGGCTGCCGGAGCATATGCAGAGTACAGCGAAGGAAGCATACGAGATCATGCTGCAGACCATGGACGGACAGCGCTGCGACATCATTGTAGACAGGGGCTGTCTGGAGGCCATGATCAGCGCAGGCCGTGCTTCCGGGGATGCGATGCTGAAATCTTACGCGGAGTCTAATGCGGTTACTACTGATATTAAGATTGCGGCGCGGGCTGCCCGAACCGGAAAATCCGTTCACTTTCTGAAAGAGGCTCTTGCTCCCTGCGCCGGGCTGGATGTCAAAGCGCTTGGGGATGCTGCCGCCAGAAGCGAGGAGGGACTCCTGTCTTATCTGGAAGGACACGGATTCCGTGAGGGCGCGGAGGCGTTAAAGCAATCCCCGTCTGCGTTTGAAAAATGGTGTGACAACCGTCTGATGGCAAACCTGAAGCTGCAGAAGCGCGGCACGGATTCGGCAGGACCGGTTGCGGCCTATTATCTGGCAAGACAGAATGAAATCAAGATGGCACGTATTATCCTGACGGCGAAGGCCAACGGGTTTACGGAGGAAGATATCCGGGAAAGGGTAAGGGATATGTATGTTTAAGATTGCAGTCATGGGAGATTATGACAGCATCTACGGTTTTTCAGCTCTGGGGCTGACCATTTTCCCGGTTAAAGAGGGGGAGACGGAACAAGCGGCCAGAACCCTCCGGACATTGGCAGATGGAGAGTACGGGATCATTTATATGACAGAAAAGCTCGCGGCATCTCTGGGAAAGGAGATCGACCGGTATAAGGAACGTATCCTCCCTGCCATCATTCTGATTCCGGGTGTTTCCGGAAACACGGGCGGCGGTGTCCGGGCTGTCAGTAAATCCGTAGAACAGGCCGTCGGCAGTGATATACTGTTTGGCTGACAAAAGAAAGGCACATATTATGAGCAAAGGCGTAATTAAAAAAGTAGCCGGACCGCTGGTTATTGCCACAGGGATGCGGGATGCGAACATGGGTGATGTTGTCCGCGTCAGCAGCCAGAGGCTGATCGGAGAGATCATTGAAATGCACGGCGATCAGGCTTCAATTCAGGTATATGAGGAGACCAGCGGCCTGGGACCGGGCGAGCCCGTGGAATCCACGGACAGTCCGCTTTCTGTAGAGCTGGGACCCGGACTGATGGGATCGATCTATGACGGTATTCAGAGACCCCTGAATAAAATCATGGAAAAAACCCAGAGCAACCTGCTGTCCAGAGGCGTGGAAGTACCCGCTTTGGACAGGGATAAAAAATGGGAATTTCACGCAACGGCACAGCCGGGAGAAGAAGTAGAGGCAGGGGACATTCTGGGAACCGTTCAGGAGACCACCGTGGTGGAACAGAAAATTATGGTTCCGTACGGCGTGAAGGGCAGGCTGAAGAGCATACAGTCCGGTTCCTACACGGTAGAGGAAACCATTGCCGTTGTGGAGACAGAGAAGGGAGAGCATCCGCTGACACTGATGCAGAAGTGGCCGGTGCGCCGCGGCAGACCCTATGCGAAAAAACTTCCGCCGGATATGCCGCTGATCACCGGGCAGAGGGTTATTGATGCCTTCTTCCCGATTGCCAAGGGCGGAGTTGCCGCAATTCCCGGACCTTTCGGGTCCGGCAAGACGGTCACGCAGCATCAGCTGGCCAAGTGGTCCGAGGCGGATATCGTCGTATATATCGGCTGCGGAGAGCGCGGAAACGAAATGACAGATGTTCTGAATGAATTTCCGGAGCTGAAGGATCCCCGCACCGGCGAATCCCTGATGAAGAGAACTATTCTGATTGCCAATACCTCCGATATGCCCGTGGCTGCCAGAGAGGCATCCATTTATACCGGAATTACCATGGCGGAGTATTTCCGTGATATGGGGTATTCTGTGGCGCTGATGGCGGATTCCACCTCCCGGTGGGCCGAAGCCCTGCGTGAGATGTCCGGGCGTCTGGAGGAGATGCCCGGCGAGGAAGGATACCCGGCTTATCTGGGTTCTCGTCTGGCACAGTTTTACGAGCGGGCCGGCCGTGTCATCTCTCTGGGACGGAACGGCAGGGAGGGACAGCTCTCCGCGATCGGAGCGGTTTCCCCGCCCGGAGGAGATATCTCCGAGCCGGTTTCCCAGGCTACACTCCGTATCGTCAAGGTGTTCTGGGGTCTGGACGCGGAGTTGGCGTACCAGCGGCATTTCCCTGCGATTAACTGGCTGACTTCCTACAGTCTGTATCTGGATGACCTGGAGCCCTGGTTTAATAAGAATGTCGAGAGTGACTGGATGGAAACCCGCCAGAATCTGATGAGCCTGCTGCAGGATGAGGCTTCCCTCAATGAGATTGTCAAGATGGTCGGAATGGACGCCCTTTCCCCGCAGGACCGCCTGAAAATGGAGGCCGCCAGATCCATCCGTGAGGATTTCCTGCACCAGAACTCCTTCGATGAGATTGATACCTACACCTCTCTTCAGAAACAGTACGATATGATGAAGCTGGTGTATGAATATTACAAGCAGGGAACAAAGGCGCTGAAGGAGGGAGCGGACATTAACGATCTGGTAAAGCTTCCGGTTCGCGAGACTATCGGCCGTTTCAAATATGTAAAGGAAGATCAAATCGGGCAGGAGTATCCGAAGGTGAAGGAAGAAATTATCAAAGAAATGGCACCGCTTACAGGAAAGGAGGACTGATCGAAGATGGCAAAGGAATATCGTACCATTCAGGAAGTTGCCGGTCCTCTGATGCTGGTAAAGGGAGTTGAAAACGTCAAATACAATGAACTCGGAGAGATCGAGCTGGCAAACGGGGAGATCCGCCGCTGCAAGGTTCTGGAGATTGATGGCTCCAATGCGCTGGTGCAGCTGTTTGAATCCTCAACAGGAATCAACCTGTCCAACAGCAAGGTTCGTTTCCTGGGTCGTGTGATGGAGCTTGGGGTCTCCGAGGATATGCTCGGTCGTGTCTTTGATGGACTGGGACGAACCATCGACGGAGGTCCGGAAATTATTCCGGAAGCCCGGATGGATATTAACGGACTGCCGATGAATCCGGCGGCGCGTGTGTACCCGGCGGAGTTTATTCAGACCGGAGTGTCCGCGATAGACGGATTGAATACCCTGGTCCGCGGGCAGAAGCTGCCGATCTTTTCCGCCTCTGGTCTGCCGCACAACAGACTGGCCGCGCAGATCGCCCGGCAGGCAAAGGTTGTCGGAACCGATGAACCGTTTGCCGTTGTCTTTGCGGCTATGGGTATTACCTTCGAGGAAGCGAACTTTTTCCAGGAATCCTTCCGCGAGACGGGAGCGCTGGACCGGACGGTGTTGTTTATCAATCTTGCCAACGATCCGGCAGTCGAGCGGATTTCCACTCCCCGCATGGCGCTGACGGCG
>CACVSR010000020.1 GCA_902756775.1 uncultured Lachnospiraceae bacterium
CACCGGGCATTGTGGAAGGGAGTGCCGATCAGCAGGGACGGAAAGGTTCAGCTGCGAGACGGACGTACCGGAGAGAAATTTGACGGGCCGACCACAATCGGACACATGCATTACCTGAAGCTGCATCATCTGGTAGACGATAAGATTCACGCGCGCTCTACCGGTCCATACTCGCTGGTTACCCAGCAGCCGCTGGGAGGCAAGGCCCAGTTCGGAGGACAGCGTTTCGGAGAGATGGAGGTCTGGGCACTGGAGGCCTACGGCGCGGCTTACACGCTGCAGGAGATCCTGACCGTTAAGTCGGATGATGTCGTGGGACGCGTTAAGACCTACGAGGCCATTATCAAGGGTGAGAATATACCGAAACCCGGTATTCCCGAATCCTTCAAGGTTCTGCTGAAGGAGCTGCAGTCTCTGGCGCTGGATGTCCGAGTCCTGAAGGATGACAACACGGAGGTGCATCTGATGGAGTCTCAGGATTACGGCAACACAAGCTTCCGCGCAATCATGGAAGGAGACCGCTATAACCGCAGAGACGAAGAGGAATCCTACGGAAAATACGGCTACAGCAAACAGGAATTCCAGGATGGAGAGCTGGTAAATGTAGACGGGGAAGAGCCGCAGGATGAAGAGGATGAAGAATTCCTCAGCAGTCTGGATGATAACGGTGACGATTCTGAATAATGAACGGAAAGGGGTATTTCAATGCCGGAAACAGTAAATAAGGAAGAAACGAACGAGGCGTTCAGCTTTGACGCAATCCGGATCGGGCTGGCATCTCCGGAAAGAATCCGCGAGTGGTCCCACGGCGAGGTAAAAAAACCGGAAACCATCAACTACCGTACCCTGAAACCGGAGAAGGACGGACTGTTCTGCGAGGTTATCTTCGGACCGACCAAGGACTGGGAGTGCCATTGCGGAAAATACAAGAAAATCCGCTATAAAGGAATCATCTGCGAGCGCTGCGGCGTGGAAGTCACAAAATCCAGTGTCCGCCGCGAGCGCATGGGACATATTGAACTGGCTGCCCCGGTTTCACATATCTGGTATTTTAAGGGAATTCCTTCCCGCATGGGACTGATCCTGGATCTGTCTCCCAGGACATTGGAGCGGGTTCTGTATTTTGCCAGCTATATCGTCCTGGATCCGGGCGAGACAAACCTGATGAAAAAGCAGGTGCTCTCCGAGGCGGAATATCAGCAGGCCTATGAGACCTACGGAAATGCTTTCCGCGCAAGAATGGGCGCGGAGGCGATCAAGGAGCTGCTGCAGGAAATTGACCTTGATAAAGAGTATGATGAGCTGCGCGCCGAGCTGGAAAATGCCAGCGGTCAGAAGCGTGCCCGCATTATCAAGAGGCTGGAGGTCGTAGAGGCCTTCAAGGAATCCGGCAACCGTCCGGAGTGGATGATTCTGGACTGCATTCCGGTTATCCCGCCGGATCTCCGTCCGATGGTGCAGCTGGACGGCGGCAGATTTGCTACCTCGGATCTGAATGATCTTTACCGCCGGATTATCAACCGGAACAACAGGCTGAAACGTCTGCTTGATCTGGGAGCCCCGGACATCATTGTCAGAAACGAAAAAAGAATGCTGCAGGAGGCCGTGGATGCCCTGATCGACAACGGCAGAAGAGGCCGTCCGGTTACCGGACCCGGAAACCGGGCACTGAAGTCCCTGTCTGACCTGCTGAAGGGAAAGAACGGTCGTTTCCGTCAGAACCTTCTGGGAAAACGTGTGGACTATTCCGGACGTTCCGTTATCGTTAACGGACCGGAGCTGAAAATCTATCAGTGCGGTCTGCCGAAGGAAATGGCGATTGAGCTGTTCAAGCCCTTTGTCATGAAAGAGCTGGTTGCCAACGGCACAGCCCATAACATCAAGAATGCCAAGAAGATGGTGGAAAGACTGGAGCCCCAGGTCTGGGATGTTCTGGAAGATGTCATCAAGGAGCATCCGGTTATGCTGAACCGGGCACCTACGCTGCACAGGCTCGGTATTCAGGCGTTTGAGCCTATTCTGGTAGAGGGCAAGGCAATCAAGCTTCATCCGCTGGTCTGCACCGCGTTCAACGCGGACTTCGACGGAGACCAGATGGCTGTTCATCTGCCCCTGTCGCAGGAAGCCCAGGCAGAATGCCGTTTTATGCTGCTGTCCCCGAATAACCTGCTGAAACCGTCTGACGGAGGACCGGTTGCGGTGCCGTCCCAGGATATGGTTCTCGGCATCTACTATCTGACGCAGATGCGTCCGGGAGAAATCGGAGAGGGCACTTCCTACAAGGATCTGAACGAGGCGATCCTTGCTTACGAGAACGGTTATATTAAGTATCAGACACAGATCCATGTGCGCCGCACAGGGAAAGACGCGCAGGGCAACCCCATTGAAAAAACGGTAACCACGACGCTGGGACGGCTGCTCTTTAACGAGATTATCCCGCAGGATCTGGGCTACGTGGACCGGTCGGTTCCCGGCAACGAGCTTCTTCCGGAAATTGATTTCATGGTCGCGAAAAAGCACCTGAAACAGATTCTGGAAAAGGTGATTGATATCCATGGGGCGACCAGGACCGCAGAGGTTCTGGATCATATCAAGGCCATGGGCTATCACACATCGACACGGGCCGGCATGACGGTCTCTATTTCCGATATGACGGTGCCTGCGGATAAGCCGAAGCTTCTTGCGGAGGCGGAGGAAACCGTAGATAAGATCACCAGAAACTATAAACGTGGTCTGATTACGGACGAAGAGCGTTACAAAGAGGTTGTGGAGACCTGGAAGGAGACGGACGACAGGCTGACCAAGGACCTTCTGAACGGTCTGGATAAATATAACAACATATATATGATGGCGGATTCCGGAGCCCGTGGTTCGGATAAACAGATCAAACAGCTGGCCGGCATGCGCGGTCTGATGGCGGATACGACAGGACACACCATCGAGCTGCCTATTAAGTCCAACTTCCGTGAGGGTCTGGACGTACTGGAGTACTTCATGTCGGCGCACGGAGCACGGAAGGGACTTTCCGACACCGCCCTGCGTACAGCCGATTCCGGATATCTGACCCGCCGTATGGTCGATGTCTCTCAGGATCTGATCATCCGGGAGACCGACTGCGCGAAGCCGGGAAAAGAGATTCCGGGAATGTATGTATATGCATTCATGGAGGGAAAAGAGCAGGTAGAGAGCCTGCAGGAACGGATTACCGGACGGTTCTCCTGCTATGACATCAAAGATAAGGACGGAAATATCATTGTCCGTGCCAACCAGATGATTACGCCCCGGCGTGCGGCCCAGGTAGTTACCAATGGTGTGGATGAAAACGGAAACCCGGTTACGAAGGTAAAGATCCGTACCATCCTGACCTGCCGTTCCCATCTGGGCATCTGCTCCAAATGCTACGGCGCGAACCTGGCTACCGGAGAGGTGGTTCAGGTCGGAGAGTCTGTCGGTATTATTGCCGCGCAGTCAATCGGAGAGCCCGGAACGCAGCTGACCATGAGAACCTTCCATACCGGAGGTGTTGCCGGTGGAGATATCACCCAGGGTCTTCCCCGTGTCGAGGAGCTTTTCGAGGCTCGTAAGCCAAAGGGACTTGCGATTATCACCGAGATCAAGGGAATTGCGGCCATCAAGGACACCAAGAAGAAGAGGGAGATTATTGTCACCGATAACGAGACAGGAACCTCCAAGACCTATCTGATTCCTTACGGATCCAGAATTAAGGTGATGGACGGCGATACCCTGGAGGCAGGCGATGCGCTGACAGAAGGTTCTGTGAACCCGCACGACATTCTCCGTATCAAGGGGATTACGGCCGTGCAGGATTACCTGCTCCGCGAGGTGCAGCGTGTGTACCGTCTGCAGGGTGTGGAAATCTGTGATAAGCATATCGAGGTGATTGTCCGCCAGATGCTGAAGAAAGTACGCATTGAGGATGGCGGAGACACGAAGTTCATGCCGGGCAGACTGGTAGATTTCCTCGACTTCGATGATGCGAATGAAGAGGCGGAGGAAGCCGGAGGAAGACCGGCCACCGGAGAGAGAATTCTTCTTGGAATTACCAAGGCTTCTCTGGCAACCGATTCCTTCCTGTCTGCGGCGTCCTTCCAGGAGACCACCCGTGTTCTGACAGATGCGGCCAGTAAGGGAAAAGTCGACCGGCTGATCGGTCTGAAGGAGAATGTCATTATCGGAAAGCTGATTCCCGCGGGAACCGGCATGAAGTATTACAGCAGCCTCAAGCTTGATACCGACGACCAGGTAATCCCGGAGCGTATCAATGACGACGAGGAGCTTATGCTGGACGATGACGTGGATGCGGAGCCGGGGCAGGAAGCGGAAAATGATGCCGTACCTGAGAACGACGTTCCGGAAGACGGGCAGACCAGCGACGTGCCGGAAGAATAAAATACTTCTGTACACCTGCAACAGAAAAAGAGCTGCCGAAAGGCAGCTCTTTTTCGTATTTGGGCCTAGCCGCCTGAGTTTTAGCGGTCAGTGCCCGATCATACGATACCGATAATGTAAGTTTTATTTACCCGCAGCGCTTGCGGGAGCGGGAGCCCCCTCCCCGGCGGCCGTCGGCAGCCAGGACGCTGGCCGGGGCGCCGATTATACAGAAAAGAGATCGCTCATATCATATTTTCCGGCTGGCTTTCCGGCCAGGAATTTTGCCGCCTCTACAGCGCCCTTTCCGAAGATAGAGCGGGAATAGGCGGAGTGGGAGAAGGTAATGACCTCATCCTGTCCGGCAAAGATCACCTCATGCTCACCTACTATGGATCCTCCGCGCACGGAAGAAATGCCGATTTCCTTCGGATCCCGTTTTTCATGGCGCTGGCTTCGGTCAAATACAAAATGATACTGATTGTCCAGAGCCTCATTCATGCTTTCGCCGAGTGCGATAGCCGTGCCGCTTGGGGCGTCCAGCTTCCGGTTATGGTGCTTTTCCACAATCTCCATGTCATAGCCGGCAGGGGCAAGCCGGGCGGCGGCTTCCCTCAGAAGCTTCATCAGAAGATTGATCCCCAGAGACATGTTTGCGGAGCGGAGAATCGCTGTCTGCCTGCTTGCCTCCTCCACCTTCTGAAGCTGATCCTCCGACAGGCCGGTGGTACACAGAACCAGAGGCAGCTTTTTTTCTACGGCATAGTCCAGAAGGGCATCGACAGCCCGAAAATTAGAAAAGTCGATAATGACATCGGCGGGAACCGTGCATTCTGCCGCCGAGGCAAAAACGGGGTAGCCGCATGACGCATCAGCAACAGGGTCGATTCCGGCCACCGCTGTGGTTTCCGGATCTGCCTCAATCAGCTGTGTCAGTACATGTCCCATGTGGCCGCTGCAGCCACTGATAATTATTTTCGTCATGTGAAATCTCCAATCTGTTGTATTTTGCGATGTGAACTTCCCGAACTGCCGGCTGCATTTTCCGGGTTATGCCCGCCGGTTCGCAGGATCCTGTGATTTATTGCCCCGGACGTAAGGACAGAAAAAACAAAAAGGACCGCCGCCCCTGCGACAGCCCTATGGTCTGCTTACTCCGTGACGGTAAGACCAAAGTTAATCAAAGAGTTTCTGAGGCGTTCCTTATTCGCCGGCTCCATATCGAAAAGAGGACCGCGAAGAGGACCGACCTGCATACCCATCATATTCATGGCAACCTTGACAGGAATCGGATTTACCTCGCAGAAGAGGGAACCGATCAGATCCAGTGCCTTCAGCTGCATTTCTGCGGCCTCCTTTACATTGCCGTCCAGCATCTTCTGACACATGTCATGCGTGTATCTGGGGGCGACATTGGAAAGCACGGAGATCACGCCGTGTCCGCCGATGGACATAATGGGAATGACCTGATCATCGTTTCCGGAGAAAATCTCCAGATCCTCTCCGCAGAGCGCCTTCGTTTTTGTGATCTGCGAGATGTTTCCGCTGGCAGCCTTGATGCCTTTGATATTCTCAACATTCTTGCAGAGATAGGCGGCAGTCTCCGGCAGGATATTGCAGCCTGTCCTGGAAGGAACATTGTACATAATAATCGGCGTGTGAACAGCCTCCGCGATGGTGGTGTAGTGCCGGATCAGTCCGCTCTGGGTCGCTTTATTGTAGTAAGGCGTGACAATCAGGAGACCGTCGACACCATAGCTTTCCGCCTCACGGGACATGGCAACCGCGGTTGCCGTACTGTTGGATCCGGTTCCCGCAATAACCGGAATTCTTCCGTTTACGGTCTGTACGCAGTGCTTCACGGTTGCAAGATGTTCCTCTTCCGTAAGCGTTGCGGATTCTCCGGTTGTGCCGCAGATGACAATGGCATCGGTTCCCTCTGCGATCTGCTGTTCCAGGATTTCATCCAGTTTCTCCAGATTTACCGATCCGTCGTCGTGCATTGGTGTGATAATGGCTACGCCCGCGCCCTTGAAAAATGACATAACTAATCCTCCCTGTTTGAAATTAAACCATCCGTTTGCGGCAGAAAACCGCACGGGACCGATGAGTCCCTGGTTCTGTATACCAGAGGCATGCACAGAAGTTTACAAAGAAAAAAGGCAACCGGAAAAGGCGCCTTCTCAGTTGTATATGCAGCTCACACATACAGTTAAACCAAGGATAGCGCTCCATCTTCCGATGACAGTCAGGGATCTGTTCGACCACGAGCCCAGGGAATATTTTCCGGCAATAGTCCCTTCGGCGCAGTTCCCTTTCTCTGGCCATCCCCCGTGTCCGGCACGTCCGGGCAGATACTGATGTTCCGCGCGACCTCTATCTCAATAGCTGAAATATAGCATGATTCGGTCATGCTGTCAAGAATTCCGAAAACCGCTCTCCGGAAGGAAACACATGAAAATTTCCCAAATTTTTCTCTCGTTTTTCGGCTCTTTTTGCTATTGACACAGTGATATTCCTTCTACACAAATAAAAAAAAATATGCTACAATAATGCGGTTGCGAAAAAGACAGGCAGAACGGTATATTTCCGGTTTTTCGGAGGGCACCGCCCGGAACCGGAGAAGGGTTTATAAGAGGTAGAAAAGATGAATATAGTCAGAGAGGATATCCGAAATGTAGCGATCATAGCTCATGTCGATCACGGCAAGACAACACTGGTCGATCAGCTGCTCCGGCAGAGCGGGACGTTCCGCGCCAATCAGGAAGTGCAGGAGCGTGTCATGGATTCCGGCGACATTGAGCGGGAGCGCGGAATTACGATCCTTTCCAAAAATACAGCCGTCCACTACAACGGCGTAAAAATAAACATTATTGATACCCCCGGACACGCGGATTTCGGGGGCGAGGTGGAGCGCGTTCTGAAGATGGTCAACGGCGTGATCCTTCTGGTCGATGCCTTCGAGGGTCCGATGCCGCAGACCAGGTTCGTGCTTCAGAAAGCGCTGGATCTGGATCTGAAGGTCATCGTCTGCATCAATAAAATCGACAGGCCGAATGCCCGCCCGAAAGAAGTCGTGGATGAGGTTCTGGAGCTCCTGATGGATCTGGGAGCCTCGGACGAGCAGCTGGACGCGCCTTTTCTCTATGCGACTGCCAGAGGCGGATACGCGCTGGACGAGCTGGAGGATGAGCCCAGGGATATGACCCCCCTGTTTGAGGCAATTCTGAAGTATATTCCATGCCCGGAGGGTGATCCGGAGGCAGGCATTCAGATGCTGGTCAGTACCATCGACTACAACGAGTATGTCGGCAGAATCGGTATCGGGAAAATCGATAATGGAAAGCTTGCCCTGAATCAGGAGGTTCTATTGATGAACCATCATGATCCGGATAAGAGAGAGCGCGTAAAAATCAGCAAGATGTATGTGTTTGACGGTCTGAAGCGGATCGAGGTCAAAGAAGCCTCTGTCGGGGAAATCGTTGCTATTTCCGGTATTCCGGATATCCATATTGGAGATACCCTCTGCGATCTGGTGGATCCGAAGCCGATTCCCTTCCAGAAAATTTCCGATCCGACCATTTCCATGAACTTCCTGGTCAATGATTCTCCTCTGGCGGGACAGGAGGGAACCTATGTCACGTCCCGGCATTTAAGAGACCGACTGTTCCGCGAGTTGAACACGGATGTCAGCCTGCGGGTAGAGGAAACCGCCCCGGACTGCTTCAAGGTGTCCGGCCGCGGCGAGCTGCATCTTTCTGTCCTGATTGAGAGCATGCGCCGGGAAGGCTATGAATTTGCGGTCAGCAAGGCGGAAGTCATCTATAAAACCGATGAGAGGGGCAAGAAGCTGGAGCCTCAGGAGCTGGCGTATATTGATGTCCCGGATGAATACAGCGGATCGGTCATCCAGAGTCTCAGCGAGAGAAAGGGAGAACTCCAGGGCATGAGCGTCGGCGATAACGGCGTCACCCGTCTGGAATTTGTCATACCGTCCCGCGGTTTGATCGGATTCCGCGGAAGATTTATGACCATGACAAAGGGGACCGGAATTCTGAATACGATCTTCGATGAATACGTTCCTTATAAAGGAGATATTACCTTCCGGAAGAACGGCTCCCTGATTGCCTTCGAGGCCGGAGAATCCGTAACCTACGGCCTTTTTGCCGCACAGCAGAGAGGCACCCTGTTCATCGGGCCGGGAGAGCGTGTGTATGCCGGTATGGTCATCGGAGAGAGCGGGAAACCGGAGGATATCGAGGTGAACGTCTGCAAGACCAAACATCTGACCAATACCCGTTCCTCCTCCGCGGATGAGGCGCTGACACTTACTCCGCCCAGAGTTCTGTCCCTGGAGGACGCCATGGAATTCATCGACAGCGATGAGCTGCTGGAGGTCACACCGAAAAGCCTGCGTATCCGCAAGCGTCAGCTGGACTCCCGTCTGCGCAAGAGAGAGATGATCAGCCGGAAGTCCTGATGCGGGCGCCGGAAACAGAGAACGATATTATCGAAAAAGCTGCGGCTCCATGTATGAAATTCATACATGGAGCCGCAGCTTTTTCATAGACGTCTAAAGGCAGTTCTGTGTTCTGTATTGCGCTCAGATTTTTTCGTGGTTCAAAAATTTCTTAATGACCTTCTGGATGCGGTCAGAGGGATCCAGCAGGCTGCTGATGGAGGAATCGTGGTTCAGCGTATCAATGATCAGGGCGATGTACTTACTCAGGTCGCAGTTGATGTAGTACGGCCTCTTCAGCAGATCCGGCGTCTGGTACACAAGGTTAGTGGTCACCAGCCGGGTGAAGAAGCCCTGTTCATAGGCTTTGTCAAACTTGTCCAGACCGTTCGTAAACAGCCCGAAGGTAGCGCAGATATAAATGTTCTTCGCGTGGCGTTCCTTCAGCAGCTTAGCCACTTCTATGACGCTTCCTCCGGAGGAGATCATGTCATCGACAATAATCATATCTTTGCCTTCTACGTCGGCTCCCAGAAATTCATGGGCGACAATAGGATTGGTACCGTCCACGATAACGGAATAATCCCTTCTCTTGTAGAACATGCCCATGTCCACGCCCAGGTTATTGGCAATGTAGATGGCGCGGCCCATGCCGCCCTCGTCCGGGCTGATCACCATCAGGTGATCGGAATCCAGCTTCATGTCCGGTTCTGCGTGACGCAGGATGTTTTTAATAAACTGGTAGGCCGGCTGTACGGTTTCAAACCCGTGGAGAGGGATGGCGTTCTGTACACGCGGATCATGCGCGTCAAAGGTAATAATATTCTCCACGCCCATGTCCACAAGCTCCTGCAGGCCGATGGCGCAGTCCAGGGATTCTCTGCCGGAGCGCTTGTGCTGACGGCTCTCGTACAGGAAAGGCATGATGACATTGATGCGGCGGGCTTTTCCTCCGACCGCCGCGATGACTCGTTTCAGATCCTGGAAATGATCATCCGGAGACATCCGGTTCTGGTAGCCGCAGAGAGAGTAGGTGATCGAATAATTGCAGACATCTACCAGAATATAGAGATCGTCGCCGCGGACGGATTCTTTCAGTACGCCCTTGGCCTCGCCGGAGCCGAAGCGGGGAACCGAAGAGGGAATCAGGTAGGAATCTCTTTCATATCCCTCCACAGAGAGATTTTTTTTGTGGTCGGATTCCCGTTCCTTCCTCCACTGGACCAGATACTCGTTCACTCTTTTCCCCATCCCGCTGCAGCTGTCGAGGGCGATAATGCCCAGACGCCCGTAGGGAAGGGAGTCATAGTAATTTGATGTTTTTTCTGCCATGTTTCTATTGACCTCCTGCCAGTTTTTTCTGAATGCGGATGTCATGTCCGCTCATGTGAACCAGTGTATAATTTCCAAAGATGCGGGAAGCCGTCCTCTCGGAAAAGGTATCGGCAAATTCCCGGACGGAGAGGTTTGTCGAAAGGATCGTCGGCGTGCGGCGCAGAATTCTCTCATTGATGCAGGTAAAAAGCTCCGAGGACACAAAAGCGTTTGTCAGTTCCGTGCCGAGATCATCAATAATCAGCAGGTCACTGGAAAATAAAAGACTGTAAAATTCCTGCAGTTCCTCAGGGCTTCCGGATCCGGAAAACTTATATTTCCGCAGCATGTCAAACATATCGCCGGCAGTCAGGTAGAGAACACTGAATCCCCGGTCCAACAGGGCGCCCGCGATGCAGTGGGAGAGGAAGGTCTTTCCGACGCCCACCTCGCCATAAAAGCAGATGTTCTCAAATTTCTCATGGAAGTTCCGTACAAAGGACCGGGAGATCCGGAGAGCGTTTTCCGCCTCCTGGCGGGCGTCTGCCCCTGTCTGCGGACTGATCCGTGAGGGGTCATAGTAATCCAGACTGAAATTTTCAAAGGTATCGTTTTGCAGACTATCCGGCAGATTAGACTGCGCATAAAGAACCTGCAGCTCCAGCTGACGGAAACAGCGGCATTTTTTTCTGCCGATATAGCCGGTATCCCTGCATGCGGGACAAACATACTGCATATCCAGATAGTCGTCCGGATAACCGTGGCTCTGAAGGAGAAGCCTTCTCTCTTCAGAAATATCAGCCAGCGCTTTGCTCAGATCAAAATCTCTGTGGTCTCCCGGTTCCAGGAGAGCATAGGCCTTATCCACGGACAGGCCGGCAGCTTTGCTGTCCAGCTCCTGAAGCCGCGGTATGTGCAGGTAGGCATCATGCCGGCGTTCCGCCAGCGCCCGCTGGTCAGAGATCTGGCGCTGATTATACAGACGCATAACGGCGTCATACTGAGAATTGGTTAATGCCATATCTGTTCCCCTGCTTTAGTGTTTTCCGGACTCCTGACTGTTCAGAAGTTCCTGTTCCAGCTTGTCGTAGTCGTAAGTTCTGGGCTGAAAATTGTTATTAAACCGATTCGGCGTCTTTGGCGTTCCGGAAGGCTTTTTTTTGTCAGATTCGGATGGCTTCCGGCTCTCTCTGTGCTGTTGGTCCAGAGCCGTAATATCTTCCGGGGTCTTTACCCCCGCATTGTGCCAGGCAGTGAGAATACTGTCCGCATAAGGAAAACTGGGTTGGCCGGTTTTCCGGATTGTCCGGCTTGCCGCCTCCCCGATAATGTCGGTGGAAAAACCGTATTCGTTCAGCCATCGATCCATGGCCGCAATTTCGTCCGGAATCGGATCCCGGTTCCGGATGCCAAAAGCCCGGAAAATCGTATAGTAGTTCTTTTTTCCAAGCTTTTCTCTGGCTTTGGCATCCTTCAGGGTAAGAATTCCCTCTCTGTACCAGGCCAGTCCGACGGTTTCTATGTAGTGCATGCTTCGTTTTCCTCTGCTTACGCAGTATTCTACCAGATATTCTACCAGATTTTCCGGAAAATGAAGCTCGTCGTAAAAATAAAGCAGGTGCCGGAGATCTGTCGTACTCAGGGTACGACCCAGATAGGCTTCCGCCACCATGGCGATTGTTTTCGCGTCCTCGTCGCTTTTCAGTTCCCGGAGCCGCGCGGAAGAAATCTGGGTGGACGGACGGGCGTCTGCGCCCTTTCCGGCGCTGTTCTGTCCGGAAGAAGTTTCTGCATCCTGCTTTGCCGCACTGCCAATGCTGCCGGGAAGCTCCGCGGCAGAAGGCAGAGGGAGTTCCACATCAGAACCGTCCTCCTCCGGGACTCTGCGGGTTGCCGACAAGGTCTCGGAAATGGGAAGAAGGACAATCTCCTCCAGTTCCTTCTCCTTAAAATTCAGTCTCAGAAGTCCGGCTTTTTCCCAGTACCGCAGAGACCGCAGTACATCCTTTTCCGTGCAGGAAAAAACATCCGCCAGAGAAGAAAGCGTCGGATACGCGTTAGGCGCATGGACGCTTCGGAGCAGGTAGAGAAAGATCTTAACGAACTCTCCGTTTGCCCTGGGCATATAATAATCAACAAAAGTGTCCGGAAGCAGGGTAGCCCCTGCCAGCCGGTGATCCTGAATGGTAATGGAACCCATAGTATCCTCACATCATTTCACAAGTGCTTCTCCGATCTGGACAACGTTTCCGGCGCCCATCGTGATCAGAAGATCCCCCTCGCGGCAGTTCTTTCTGGCAAAGTCCTCAATTTCTTCAAAGGAAGGAAAATAATCGCAGTCTGTTCCCAGCTTCTGAATCTCTTCCTGCAGATCACGGGAGGAAATTCCATAGATGTCCAGCTCTCTGGCGGCGTAGATATCCGCCAGGATCACATGGTCTGCCAGCGTGAGGGCTTCGGCAAATTCATGCAGCAGTGCTTTTGTGCGGGTATAGGTGTGCGGCTGAAAAATGCACCAGATTTTTTTGTGAGGATATTTGGCCGCAGTGCGCAGCGTTGCCCGGATCTCTGTAGGATGGTGTGCGTAGTCGTCAATGACAGTGACTCCGTTCATCGTTCCCTTGTACTCAAAACGGCGGTTGGTTCCGTGAAAGCCGGAAAACCCCTCCTGAATGGTCTCCGGACGGATGCCCAGCAGATCAGCCAGGGCGATGACGGCCAGAGCGTTTCCTACGTTGTGCTCACCGGGGACCTCCAGATGAAAGTTTCCATATTCCGTGCCGTTGTGCAGGACCCGGAAAGAGGCACAGCCCATTTTGTTATAGGAAACCGTGTCCGCCGTAAAATCACCGTTCCCCAGGATGGAGTAGGTAATGACCCTGCAGGGCAGATCCCGGCAGATCATTTTATAGGCCGGATCATCCGCGTTTATAATCAGCGCCCCGTCCGCCGGAAGAAGTTCGGCAAAACGGCGGAAGGAGTGGCGGATATCTTCCAGATCCTTGAAAAAGTCCAGATGATCCGCATCAATGTCCAGGATAATGCTGATTTTCGGGAAGAAGCTGAGAAAGCTGTTGGTATATTCACAGGCTTCCATCAGAAAAGCCTGTCTTCCACCGATCCGGTAATTACCCTTGATTAGCGGCAGAATTCCGCCCACAGAGATGGTCGGATCCATTCCGGCGGCCATAAGGATATGGGCAGCCATGGAGGTGGTTGTGGTTTTTCCGTGGGTTCCGGAAACACAGATGGGGATCTTATAGTTTTTCATCATCTGTCCCAGGAGCTGAGCTCTGCTGAGCATGGGAATCTTTTTCTTTACGGCAGCGGCAAACTCCGGGTTGTCCGGATGGATCGCTGCGGTATAGATAACAGCATCTATAGAGCCGTCGATATTGTCTGCGGACTGGCTGTAGACAATCCTGGCGCCCGCCTTTTCCAGTTTCCCGGTAAGCTCTGATTTCTTAAAGTCAGAACCGGAAATGGTAAAACCTTCCTTTAATAAAATAGCGGCGAGGCCGCTCATGCTGATTCCGCCGATTCCGATAAAATGCAGATGGTTCGGCTGATCAAAATGTATGGTATACATATGGGTAAATTCCTGAACTTTCTTATATAAATAGACGGCCGGCAAGGCCGGTATATCATTTTGCGGATGCGGCAGAGAAAAGAATGATAAGCATCGGAGAACCTGAAAAAAACACCGGTTCCTCTGCAGCAACTAGATTATAGCCTTACCTCTGTAAAAAAGCAAGGAAGACAGGCGGCGTCCGGCAGGTCTTCGGAACAGAGACGGCATCGTAAAAACACCTGTTTTTTTGTAGGAAATAGCGAAATTGAAGGAACGCTTTCGGTATTTTGCATTAAAAAATATGCTGGCAAGCTGATTTTTTATTGAAAATGTTCACAATCATCTTCCTGTATGCTATAATTCTAATATCCTAGAAACAAGGGGTGAGCGCATGGTTAAAAAAGAGATGATCGCCATGCTCCTTGCCGGCGGGCAGGGAAGCAGACTGGGTATCCTGACGGCAAAAGTGGCAAAGCCTGCTGTGGAATTCGGGGCAAAATACCGTATTATTGATTTTCCGCTCAGCAACTGCATCAATTCGGGTATTGATACGGTGGGGGTGCTGACGCAGTACCAGCCTCTTCGGTTGAACAGCCATATCGGGATAGGCATCCCGTGGGATCTGGACCGGAATGTGGGCGGCGTGACGATTCTTCCGCCTTATGAGAGAAGTACCTGCAGCGAATGGTATACCGGCACTGCCAATGCTATCTATCAGAATCTGGCGTACATGCAGTCCATGAACCCGGATTATGTTCTGATTCTCTCCGGGGATCACATCTATAAGATGGATTACGAGGTCATGCTGGATTATCACAAGGCCAATAAAGCCGATGTGACGATTGCCTGCATGCCGGTTCCCATGGAAGAGGCCAGCCGGTTCGGCATTATGATTACGGATGGCAGCGGAAGAATTACGGAGTTTGAGGAGAAGCCGGAGCATCCCAGAAGCAATCTGGCATCCATGGGGATTTATATCTTTAACTGGCAGACGCTGAAGGATTCTCTGCTTGCGCTTAAAGACCAGCCGGGGTGCGATTTCGGCAAGCATGTACTTCCCTACTGCAGGGATAACGGAAAACGGCTGTTTGCCTATGAATTCACCGGCTACTGGAAGGACGTCGGGACCCTGGGCTCCTACTGGCAGGCAAATATGGAGCTGATTGACATCATTCCGGAGTTTAATCTGTATGAGGAATTCTGGAAGATCTATACCAAGGGAGACATTATCCGCCCGCAGTATATCTCCGCCGAAGGAACAGCAGACCGCTGTATCATGGGCGAGGGCACGGAAATTTACGGGGAAGTGCATAATTCGGTCATCGGCGCCGGAGTAACCATAAAAAAGGGAGCCGTCGTGCGGGATTCTATTATTATGCGGAATACCGTGGTGGAAGAAGGAGCGCAGATAGACCGGGCGATTATTGCGGAAGAGTCTGTCATCGGCGCCAATGCGCAGGTCGGAGTCGGAGAAGAAGCGCCCAATGTACTGAATCCCAGAATCTATGCATGGGGTCTGGCAACCATTGGTGAGAGATCTGTTATACCCGCAGGAGTCCGGATCGGCAAAAACACGGTAGCGGGCGGAAAACTGACGGCAGAGGATTTCGAGAACGGAGAGCTTCCCGGAGGCGGGGCGCTTATCAAAGAGGACGGTGATCTGATATGAGGGCTATAGGAATTATTCTGGCGGGCGGCAACAACAACCGCATGCGCGAGCTGTCAGAGAAACGTGCCATTGCGGCCATGCCGGTTGCCGGAAGCTACCGGAGCATAGACTTCGCGCTCAGCAGCATGACCAATTCCCATATCCAGAAGGTTGCGGTTCTGACACAGTACAATGCTCGTTCACTGAATGAGCATCTGATGTCTTCCAAGTGGTGGAATTTCGGACGCAAGCAGGGTGGCCTGTATGTGTTCACGCCTACCGTTACATCGACGAATAACTGGTGGTACAGAGGGACGGCAGATGCCATCTATCAGAACCTCCGCTGGCTGAAGGAAAGCCACGAGCCCTATGTGGTCATTGCCTCCGGAGACGGAATTTATAAACTTGACTACGGAAAGGTTTTGGAATATCATATAGCGAAGCGGGCAGATATTACAATTGTCTGTACAGAATGCAGAAATGATGACCCAAGTCGTTTCGGCGTCCTTCGGATGAATGAAGATTCCCGGATTGAGGAATTCGAGGAAAAACCGATGGTTTCGGATTCCAATCTGATTTCTACCGGAATCTATATTATAAGGAGACGTCTGCTGATCGAGCTGCTAGAACGCTGCGCACAGGAAGACAGGTTCGATCTGGTAAAGGATATCTTTATCCGCTACAAGAATCTGAAGCGGATCTATGGATATAAAATAGATACCTATTGGAGCAACATTGCAACGGTGGAATCCTATTATCGAACGAATATGGATTTTCTAAAGCCGGAGGTCAGAGATTACTTCTTTAACCAGTTTCCTGAGATCTACTCAAAGATCGATGATCTTCCGCCTGCCAAGTACAATCCTGGCAACGTAGTAAAGAACAGCTTGATATCTAGTGGTTGTATCATAAATGGACAAGTCGAAAATTCTATCCTCTTCAAAGACGTATATGTAGGCAACAACTGTGTGATTAAGAATTCCATTATCCTGAACAATGTGTACCTTGGGGACAATACTCATATTGAGAATTGTATTGTCGAAAGCCGTGATACGATAAGGGCAAACTCTTATTACTGCGGCGAAGACAGAATCAGGATCGTTATCGAAAAAAATGAGAGATACGCGATCTAAAATGCCTGCGCAATGTGGGAGGAGGAGTTTTTATGCAAATCACAGATGTCAGAATCAGGAAGGTTACAAAGGAAGGGAAGATGAAGGCTGTTGTCTCCATCACCCTGGATGATGAATTCGCAGTACACGATATTAAGGTCATCGAAGGAGACAAGGGACTGTTTATTGCGATGCCCAGCAGAAAAACCAGTGATGGAGAGTATCGTGATATTGCACATCCCATTAACTCAGTTACCAGGGACAGAATACAGTCCCTCATTCTGAACAAGTATGATGAGATGCTGCAGCAGGAGGATTCGACAGAAGAAGAATAAAGCTGTCTGATCATACAGAGAATTCAGAAAAGCCGCGGCGGAAACCGCGGCTTTTCTGCCGCATGCCAGACAATAAACACTTCGACCGGTTTTGCCTGTGACATCAAATGCGTAAGCCTTGCCTGGCTTTGCGGCAGAAAGAAATCTTCAGTCTGATAGCATAATTTGGAAAATAAAAAACACCGGAAATACCTTTGAAGTATTTCCGGTGCTTTTTATGAGTCGAAGCGACGGGATTCGAACCCACGACCTCTGCGTCCCGAACGCAGCGCTCTACCAAACTGAGCCACGCTTCGATGCCGAACTTTGTCAGCAAGTGATATTATATGTGAACAGGAGCAGAAAGTCAACACTTTTTTCAGGAAATCCGCCAGGATGCTCCGATTTTATTCTTCAGCTGTCCCCGTGTCAGCTTTCCCCATCCGACTGCCTGGCCGTCTGCAGTTACCAGTTTCCATCCGTCGGGAATCTTCGCCTCGACTGCTTTCAGAAAGACGGATTCGCCTCGCAGAAAGGACATGAGGCGCGGATCGTCCGGAGAAAAATCCAGGCGAGGAACCGGATCTTCTTTTCCGAGGGCAAGGGCAAGCGGCTGGGAAGGCTCAAAACGGTTCTTTTTCCATTCTCCGAGGAAAACACCGTTCCGCAGAAAATGAAGACCAGACAGCATAGGCAGGTTGTTTTGGACATAGTAAGCACTGTTCCCCCGATTCTGCAGAAAATCCGGGCTGAGACAGCCCAGAAAAGGGGTGATCTGTGAGAGCTGCTTCCTATCCGGAGTATTTCTGTTTTCAGATATCAGGTTAGCTTTTGACCGCGTGCTTGCCCTGCTTCTCCGTTTCCCTGCCTTTTCCGGTCTTTCACCGGGGGAAGGGGGGAAAGAAGTGGGGAAGACATCGAAAGAAGCGTTTTCTTCCTTCTGCATCAGGGCAAGAAAATGCCCCTCCCCGTCCATTTTGTGCGGCCAGATACGGATACATTTTTCAAGTTCCGGATTGCCGTCAGCCCAGTCCGGTCTGCCGGAGGAAAAACCGCTCCAGGTCTTCATCGGGATCAGCTTCATATCCGAAAAGCGTTGGAGAAAAGCAGCGATCTGCTGCTCGTTTTCCTCAGGCGAAAAAGTGCAGGTCGAGTACAGCAGCATCCCTCCCGGACGGAGCATTGCTCTGGCGTGAGCCAGAATCTCACCCTGTGTCCGGGCGCAGCTCATTACCTTCTCAGGACTCCATGCCTCGGCTGCATCCGGGGATTTCCGGAACATCCCCTCGCCGGAGCAGGGCGCGTCTACCAGAATTTTATCAAAAAACTGAGGGAAAGAACCTGCAAGCCTGTCCGGAGATTCGTTGGTGACGACCATATTCCGAACCCCGAATAACTCAAGATTGCGAAGAAGCGCTTTCGCGCGGGCATTACTGATGTCATTTGCCACCAGAAGCCCGGTGCCATGCAGCTTTGCGGCCAGCTCGGTGGCCTTTCCGCCCGGGGCGGCACAGAGATCCAGAACACGGTCTCCGTCTTTCACGGGAAGACGGCTGGCAGGGGTCATGGCACTGGGCTCCTGCAGATAGTACAGGCCTGCCGCATAATAAGGATGCTGCGCAGGAAAAACATCTTCGCTGTAGAAAAAACCGTTATCTACCCACGGAATCCGTTTGACGGGAAAAGGAGAAAGAGTTTCAAATTCTTCCGGTGAAACTTTCAAAGTGTTGACCCGCAGACCGCGAAGCCTTTTGCTCTGGCAGGATTCCAGAAAGACCGGAAATTCTGCACAGAGCATTGCACGCATGCGTTTTTCGTATTCAGGCGGAAGAGAGAACATAAAAAGGCTCCTGTGTTAAATGAAATCTCAATAGGAAGAAATAACGGGTTTGACAAATAACTCTTCAATCCTGTATTCAGCGCACCTCCGCATCTCCGTAGGGCAGTCCCTCATTGTAATTTCTTGCGTTTTCCATGGTCACCGCGGCAATAGACTGCAGAGCCTCCCTGGTAAAGAAGGCCTGATGGGAGGTAAGAATCAGATTCGGGAAATGTAACAGCCTGGCTGTGATATCCTCGGAAAGAGCGTCCTCAGAGTGATCGGTGTAGACATTGCTGTCTTCGCCCTCGTAAACATCCAGAGCTACCGCATGAAACTTTCCCTGTTTCAGAGCGTCCAGCAGAGCGTTGGTATCAATCAGCCCTCCGCGGGAGGTGTTAACCAGCATGGCGGTATCTTTCATCTGTGCAATGGCCTTGGCATCAATCAGGTGCCAGGTTCCTCCCTCGCCCATAATCAGCGGGGCGTGGAGAGAAATCAGGTCGGATTTTTCGTACAGCTCTTTTTTTGATACATAGGTCAGAAGACCTTCTTCTTCCAATTCTTTGTTAGGATAGGCGTCCCATGCCAGAATCCGCATTCCGTATCCGCGGCAGATTCGGGCCATACACTGGCCGATTCTGCCGGTGCCGATAATTCCTGCCACCTTATTGTGAAGATCCATGCCTACCAGTCCGTTTAAAGCAAAATTATTATCGCGCACTTTATTGTAGGCCTTGTGAATCCGGCGGTTGGCGGCCTGGATGATGGCCATGGCATGCTCTGCAACAGCATATGGAGAGTAGGCAGGAACACGCAGAACGGTGATGCCGTACTCCTTAGCCGCTTTGATATCTACATTATTAAATCCCGCGCACCGGAGAAGAATCAGGCCGACGCCGCAGTCATGAAGGATTTCAATGACCTCTCTGGGCGCTTCATCATTGACAAAAATGCATACCGCGTCAAAGCCGGATGCCAGATGGGCGGTTTCTGCGGTCAGGCGGCTGGAGAAGTATTTTATTGACGCGTTGTAGCCGCCGCTTCCTTTGTCATTGGAAAGCTCACTGAAAAACATGCGGTCATAGTCCTTGGAGCCGAAAAAGGCTATTTTCAGGACTTCTACTTTCTTTTCCTTAGGCTGAACGGAACAGATCACTTCTTTTATTTTTGCGATAGCCTCTTCTTCGTCCGGACCGTCTGCGGTGAAAACAAGACGGGTCCCGCGGACAGCCTGGAGACGCAGAATCTGCAGGACATTATTGCCGCTTGCCTTCATATCGTTTCCTTCAATGGTCACGGTACTTTTGAAATCTGTGCAGGCCTGCGCGATCCTGGCAGCGGGTCTGGCGTGAAGCCCCAGCGGGTTTTGAACGACACATTCAAATTTTTGCATAATTGAGATTCCTCCTCTCATTCCGGAATCACAGTATTTCGGAAATAGTAACTGGTACTGCGGATCCTTCTGACCGTAAGTATCGTAGAAATATTCCGGAATGTCAATATAAGGAAGAATGATGAAATTTTTCACCTGGGGCATTTATATCTGGGTATAAAAAAGAATGTAGGTACAGGCACCCAGATAGCATATGGCATCGAAGGTAGGACAGCGGACTTGCCATTTTACGTGGATTGAAGTAGAATTACGCTTAAAGCTGGTATTTTTACGGAGTTTTGCGGAGACAGGCCAGGCTGTCAGAGCGGCGGAGAGCGGCTCCCGGCAGCATGGAAGAAAAGGAAGTGTAAATGCGTAATCAAACAGTAAGAAGGATAACCATGTGTGTCCTGACTGCAGGGATGCTCTGCGGACAGACGGTTCCGGCATATGCGGCGGATGCCTCATCGGGGAATACCGGCACGGAGGCGCCTCAGACATCAGAGACTCCGGCAGTTCCCCCGGCCGAGCCTTCTTTGGAACCGACAGATGTCCCGACTCCGGAACCGACAGCAGCACCCACAGCTGCTCCGGAGGAAACACCTGCGGTTACGCCGACGGCCGCTCCGACACCGGAATCTGTCAGTTCCGGTTCAGAAAGCACATCCTCTTCCACTTCAGAGGCGGATTCCAGAGATCAGGAGGAAAAGCCAGAGGACTCTGGTGACACAGGAGACACCAGGGAGAGCGGAGAAAATATAACGCCTGTCGTGGATCCTTCTGCCGGAAATGTCTATGTGAATGAGACGGAAAATGAGAAAGAGGTCTACCGGTATCTGGTCGGCAGTCTTGGGCTTAATCGCGCGGCGGCAGCCGGGCTCATGGGGAATTTCTGGCATGAGTGCGGCTTTAATCAGGCCGCGGTCGGCGGGGGAGGAATCAGCTACGGCCTTGCGCAGTGGACGGGGAGTAATTTCCTCCTTATGAAAGGCTGGTGTGACTCCAACGGTCAGGACTACCGTACCGTAAAAGGTCAGATGGCTTTTTTGAAGTATGACCTGGAGACGCGTTTCCAGGGTTGCTATGCCTATCTGAAAAGTGTTCCGGAATCTGCAGACGGCGCTTATGCGGCGGCAGTTTATTTCTGTACGGATTACGAACGCCCGCTCTATACGGCGCAGCAGGCAGTTATTCGTGGCAATACGACAAGGGCGACTTACTGGCCGAGGTATCAGAATGCCGCAACGGACGGCCTCCTGGATCCGATTGAGGATTACATGGAGTGGCTGGAGAATTATGTGGCAGATGATTCACACGGATATTCCTCCGTGTCATTCACCAATAATCCGGATGTGAACGAATGCTCCCTGATCTGGTATGCGCTGTATGAAAACGGATATCTGATCGGCGAGAATGAGAACCGGCCATTTGGGTTTGACAGCATGGCAGAAGTCCTGGAGAAACATGGTTTTGAGGAGCAGCCGGATACGGAAGCGGATCTGTCCAAACTTCAGTATGGAGATATTATCGTCAATGCAGACAGTTCCGGAGCATCGGTTTATCTTCGTAATGGAAGAATGTATCTGGCACAGCAGACAGATGCCAATAAAAACAACGGCGAAAAGCCCGGAGACCAGGGGAAAGAAGTTTTTCTGGGAACGATGGAAAAAGGAGTGGAACGCAAGGTATATCGTTTGAAAGAAAAGGATTCTCTTCCGGCGTATGCCGCTAAAGCACTGGAGAATTTTCCGCGTCAGGATTATCTTGCCGTAAATTCCATAAGCAAGGTAACGGACGGACAGACGGACAGCTATTCCTTCCTGACAGAAATGCTGAGAGAGGCAGAGATACTTTCGGGCGAGGAGTCTGTCACTTCCGGAACAGAAGAAGCAGTTCTGTCGCAAAAAGGTTTTCAGAATGTGTCAGCACAGATACTGGAAAAAACGGATTCAATCAAAAAAGGAGACATCGTTCGTGATATCCGTTACGGAACGGGAATTGCCCTCGGAAATAATTATTATATCCTGGTTGAGAAGGAATCCGGCGGCAGCCGGATTGTCGTGAAATGTATGGCGGACAGCAGCTGGAGAAAAGTGCTGCGGAAGAATACCCAGGCGTAATGGGTCGAAAACCGTTTTCCTTTGTACAGAAAAAGAACAAGACAACTTGATTATAATCAATGTATTGTCGGCAAAGATCGGTTACTCTTAATTCGCAGGAAGAAGAAAGTACCTGCGAAAATCATGAATAACAGGAGGAACCGATTATGAGACTTTCCAATATCAGCGATGTAAAAGGCTTTTTTAATTTAATTGACGGATGCAGCGGCAATGTCTATCTGGTAACTCCGCGTGGAGATAAACTGAATCTGAAATCGAAGCTGGCTCAGTACTATTCCCTGGCGAATATCTTCACGGGAGAGAACGGAACCATTTCAGACGTAACACTTAGCGTTCCGAATCCCGATGACGCCGTAAAATTTATGGAGTTCATGATCAACGGAGAAGGGGAAGCGGTAAGCACAACAAAAACCGCATAACCGCTCTGCCGTGAGCCGGGGTGCCAGCCGGTCTTCCATGATTATCGGCTCGTCATTCCGACCTGGTATCATTACAGAATGAAAAGGACTGTGGGTCCAAAGACAGTTTTATTTACTGTCCGCGGAACTGCAGTCCTTTTTAAAAGTGCGGTGCCGTCAGTTATCCCTTTTAACAGGGGAAACCTGCCGGGTTTTACTCTTCGTAATTCAGGCAGAGGCGGATTTCTGCGTAGGGTCTGACCCTGGAGTCCGCGACTGCAACATGCGCCGGATGAATCCGGTAGTTTTCAAGTGCCTGCATGTCATCAAAAACAGAGTCGAGCATAACATCGGCGCTGGAACCGGGCAATCCTACCGTGTGTACATTGATTTCCCGCAGTCCGGGTATCTTCCCGTCCAGGGCCTCCAGCCCTTCTTTGATCCCCAGTTTTACGCGTTCTTTGTCCTCATCTGTGTTTTTCAGTTTCCATAGAATCACATGTCTGACCATTTTTCTTACTCCTTTCTTGTAAAAGCTTATCTCAAAATAATAATAATGCCAATCAGAAAAATACAGCTGTTCAAAAGATAAATTAGATGAATCAGATAGCAGGAGCAGATACTCAATGA
>CACVSR010000021.1 GCA_902756775.1 uncultured Lachnospiraceae bacterium
GTAGTAGGTCCCAAGGGTTGGGCTGTTCGCCCATTAAAGCGGTACGCGAGCTGGGTTCAGAACGTCGTGAGACAGTTCGGTCCCTATCCGGCGTGGGCGCAGGAGTTTTGAAAGGAGCTGTCCTTAGTACGAGAGGACCGGGATGGACGGACCGCTGGTGGACCTGTTGCACTGCCAGGTGCAGGGCAGGGTAGCCAAGTCCGGAAGGGATAAACGCTGAAGGCATCTAAGCGTGAAGCCCCCCTTGAGATAAGAACTCCCATTCGAAAGAAGTAAGACCCCTTGAAGACGACGAGGTAGATAGGGCAGAGGTGGAAGTGCAGCAATGCATGGAGCTGACTGTTACTAATCGGTCGAGGGCTAGATCAGGGAAGCGCGGAAGCGAAGCGAGAGTGCGGAGCTGATGCGTGGAGCGGTTCATGGAATTGCGGTACTAATCGGTCGAGGGCTAGATCAGGGAAGCGCGGAAGCGAAGCGAGAGTGCGGAGCTGATGCGTGGAGCGGTTCATGGAATTGCGGTTCGTTTGGAAAGAGTATGTGCAGTTTTGAAGGTACGAAGTACCTTGTGGCCCGGTGGCTCAGCTGGTTAGAGCGCCGCCCTGTCACGGCGGAGGTCGTCGGTTCGATCCCGATCCGGGTCGCTGGAACAAAGCTTTTTTGGTTTTGTTCTTTGATAAAGATATGATGGGGTCTTAGCTCAGCTGGGAGAGCATCTGCCTTACAAGCAGAGGGTCACAGGTTCGAGCCCTGTAGGCCCCATTTGTGGATGGTTTCCCGAGTGGCCAAAGGGGACAGACTGTAAATCTGCTGGCACTGCCTTCGGTGGTTCGAATCCACCACCATCCATTACAGCATGATGATAGGATTGCTGGTATATGCCGATGTGGCTCAATTGGCAGAGCAGCTGATTTGTAATCAGCAGGTTATCGGTTCGAGTCCGATCATCGGCTTGTAAAAATTTTATATATCGCGGGATGGAGCAGTCAGGAAGCTCGTCGGGCTCATAACCCGAAGGTCGTAGGTTCAAATCCTACTCCCGCAACTTTTGTGCCTAGTTAGCTCAGTTGGTAGAGCAGAGGACTGAAAATCCTCGTGTCTCTGGTTCGATTCCGGAACTAGGCACTATTTTAAGGAGCATTAGCTCAGGTGGTAGAGCACTTGACTTTTAATCAAGTTGTCCGGGGTTCGAGTCCCCGATGCTTCAGAGAAGCCCGGTAACATGTTTACCGGGTTATTTTTTAATTCGGAAAAATTGCTTTTATGTACGCCAACCGGTATACTGAATCAGAGATTTGGAAACACTGGCGGCTTGTAAGCTGCAGGAGGAAATTATGTCTTTTGAAGATGAAATGGAAGAGACAAAAGAGGAACGAAAGGCTCGAAGAGCCAGGGAAAAGAAAATAAAGAAAAAAATTCTTATGGTTGTCTCTATTCTTGTTCTTGTAGTGGCGCTGCTTATTGTGCTGTTTCTATTTCTTCTGGTGAAAGGCCGGATGGATGCCAGCAATAAGCTTTATTCGGAAGCAGATAACAGCGTTTCCAGTTTTTCTCTGGTCTATGCAGGTGAAAAGACAGATACGACAATTCCGCAGGAAAACAGTTCTTCCGAAAATGTTCAGTCCTCTTCTCAGAACGGAAATACGGGCGTACCGGTTATTGATCAGTCCGGTATTGTAAGCCCGGAGGCTCTTATGATCCGGTTGAGTGATCAGGCAGTCGTGTTTGATAAAAATGGGGAGACAACCATTTATCCTGCGTCGCTGACTAAGATGATGACCTGTATCATCGGGATAGAAAAAGAGAGTGATCTGGATAAAACCTTTATGGTTACCGATAATGAAATTGATCCTGCCTGGAATGAAGGCGCAACGGTGGCCGGATTCGGATACGGAGAAACGGTTACTATTAGGGATCTGCTTTACGGTATTATGCTTCCTTCCGGAGCGGATGCCTGTTATGCGCTGGCAGATGCTGTTTCCGGTTCAGAGGCCGATTTTGTAACGCTTATGAATCAGAAAGCTCAGGAGCTGGGCATGACTGGCACCAATTTCACGAATTGTACCGGTCTGCATGATGCCAATCAGTATACAACGTGTGCAGATCTTGCGAAGCTCCTGGAATATTGTCTGCAGAATTCCACATTCCGGGATATTTTTACCTCTTATGTTTATACAACTACCTCTACTGACCAGCATCCGGACGGTATTACAATTAGCAGCAGGCTGTTTACTTATCTGACAGAATCTCTACTGGATAATGGGACGGTAATCGAGGGCGGTAAGACAGGATATACAGATGAAGCGGGAAATTGCCTGGCAAGCCTGGCAAAAGCAAAGGATGGAACAGAATATATCCTGATTACAGCCGGCGCGGCCAGCCAGGATACGGATGACAGCGACGGTACGGTTGATCATCCGAACATAACGGATGCCGTTTATATTTACGGTCAGCTGCCGTGATGTGGAACATCTGACGGCGCAAAAAGCAGATAATCATGGAAGTTGACCTGAAAAACGGAATGAATGGCAGTAACTGCAAAAATTATACCTATATTCTTCTGTGTGCTGACCATACCTTGTATACTGGTTGGACCAATGATCTGAAAAAACGGGTCCGCACGCATAACCGCGGAGCCGGGGCAAAATATACCAGGAGCCGCCTTCCGGTAAAACTGGTATACTGGGAAGTTTTTCCGACAAAGGAAGAGGCTATGGCCAGGGAATATGCCATCAAGCAGCTTTCCAGAAAACAGAAGGAGGCGCTGATATCCGGATGGAAAATTCCCGATTTGGAAAATATATAGCATTTTTGCGGTACCGGCAGAGCCGGAGCTGCGGTTTCTCCAGAAAATAAAACAGCCGCTTTATGGACATAGCAGCCGAATATTTCAGTGATTCAATGAATACAAGGAATATCCGGCTGCTGCATAAAGCGGCTGCCTCTGTTCGTATTAACTTTTCTTTCCTCAGACCTTGATATTTTTAAGGAGAGATCCGAGGTTTGTGGTTAGGTCTTCAGATTTTGGAAGCTTAATATTGCGTACCTCCTGCTGCTCCTCTTCCTCCGAGTTCTTTTCCAGAGCCTTCATGGAAAGACTGAGTTTTCCGTCTTTGATTGCGATTACTTTTACCTTAACTTCCTGCCCTGTTTTCAGCACAACATCCGGAGATTTGATTCTGTTTCTGGAAATCTGGGATACATGAACCAGACCGGACAGGCCGTTTTCCAGGCGGACAAAAGCACCATAAGGCTGGATGTTTTCTACGACGCCGGACATAACGGTGCCGACAGCCATTTCATTCATTTTTTCTTTTTTCTCTTCATTTGCCTTAGCACGCAGAAGTTCCACGCAGGAAAGAATCAGGCGTTTCTTTTCCGGATCCGCTTCGCGTACAATAACCTCTACGGTCTTTCCGAGATATTCATTTAAATCATTGACATGACCAAGGGCAAGGCGGGAAGCGGGGATGAAACCACGCACACCTTCTACATTAGAAACAACACCTTTATTTACCACTCCGTCTACCGTAACCGTAAGGGGAGTTTTCTCCGACTGGTATTGTTTCAGCTTTTCCCAGTTTTCTTCACCCTCATCCTTAAAATTGACGAAAGAGCTGTCAATAGCCTTGGAAAAGTCTTCCATGCTCATGTTTTCTTCAGACATTTTTTTCACCTCAACTAAACTTTTATGCCGCCAGATGGCATTTATGATATACACAGCTTTAATAGTATAACATAGAAAGAATTCTTTCGGAAGAAAGAAATAGGAAGTAGTTTATATTCCTTCAAGCAGGGTTATCTTGTAAAAACTGCATGCACGCACCGGAAATCCTTCAGGAATACTTATAAATAAGTAATTATTTCAGATATATATGCTTATTATGCAGGATTCAAAAAATTTATTGCATCCATTAGTGGTACATGATATAGTTTGCGATAGAGTCGATATAATTAGAATGAAGTATTGGCCGACAGATCATACAGAAGAACCAACAGTAAGGAGGAACCATCAAATGGGATATGTAGATGAAGTTTACGAAAAAGTTGTCGCAAAAAATCCGGCGCAGCCCGAATTTCATCAGGCAGTGAAAGAATTCCTGGAGACTATCCGTCCGGTAGCGGAAAGAAACGAAGAGCTTTACAGAAAGAACGCACTTCTCGAGCGTCTCTGTGAGCCGGAACGTCAGATCCGTTTTCGTGTTCCGTGGGTAGATGATAATGGACAGGTTCAGGTAAACGCAGGATACCGTGTTCAGTTTAACAGCGCCATCGGACCGTACAAGGGCGGCCTTCGGTTCCATCCTTCTGTAAATATCGGAATTATTAAATTCCTCGGATTTGAGCAGATTTTCAAAAATTCCCTGACCGGACTTCCTATCGGAGGCGGCAAAGGCGGATCTGATTTTGATCCGAAGGGAAAATCTGACAGGGAGGTTATGGCATTCTGCCAGAGCTTTATGACAGAGCTTTACCGTCATATCGGCGCAGACACAGATGTACCTGCCGGTGATATCGGTGTTGGCGGCCGCGAGATCGGATTCCTTTTCGGACAGTACAAGAGAATCCGTGACAGCTACGAAGGGGTTCTTACCGGAAAGGGTCTGAGCTACGGCGGATCTCTTGCAAGAACAGAGGCAACCGGCTATGGTCTTCTGTACTTTACGCAGGAACTTCTGAAAATAAATAACATTGATATTTCCGGAAAGACCGCTGTTGTCTCCGGTGCCGGAAATGTAGCTATTTACGCAATTCAGAAGGCACAGGAGCTTGGTGTTAAGGTTCTTACCTGTTCCGATTCCACCGGGTGGGTATATGATCCGGATGGAATTGATGTGGCAGCGCTGCAGGAGATTAAGGAAGTAAACCGTGCGCGTCTGACAGAGTACAAGAAGTATCGTCCGAACTCCGAGTACCATGAGGGCAGGGGTGTATGGGCTGTAAAGGCAGACATCGCCCTTCCGTGCGCAACGCAGAATGAGCTGAATCTGGAAGATGCAAAGTCACTTGTGGAAAATGGAACCATCGCCGTGTGCGAGGGCGCTAATATGCCTACGACTCTGGAGGCTACCGATTATCTGAAGCAGCACGGCGTGATTTTCGGACCGGCAAAGGCAGCAAATGCAGGCGGCGTGGCTACTTCTGCTCTGGAAATGAGCCAGAACAGCGAGCGTCTTTCCTGGACCTTTGAGGAGGTAGACGCAAAGCTGAAACAGATTATGATCAATATTGTTCATAATATTGACAGCGCCGCAAAGGAATACGGCAAGGACGGCGATTATGCGGCAGGAGCAAATATCGCAGGATTTAAGAAGGTAGAGCAGGCAATGCTCGCACAGGGTGTTGTTTAATAACTGCCCGATCCCGCAGACGAGGGTTATTGCATAATGATTTCAGAAACAGGGTTCCACGTAAACCGGGAGCCCTGTTTTTCCGTCAGAAGGTGGTTGGTTGAAATCTAAAGTTCCAGTTTGAATGGGTAGGTCCCATGCTTGTTGAGTGGCTGAAGATGCGGAATCTCTTTCTTGCATATAGGGGCAGAGCTTACTATAATAAACCCGCCTGGCTGTTTCAATGCCGGGTATATCTGTAAGGAGAAAAGATATGGACAACATTATTCTGACGGGAATGCCGGGTGTCGGTAAAAGTACAGTAGGAGTCATCCTTGCAAAAGAAATCGGATACCGCTTTCTGGATTCGGATCTGCTGATTCAGGAGAGAGAAAAACGGCTTCTGAAAGAGATTATCGCAGAGGAAGGCATTGACGGATTTCTGAAAATAGAAAATCAGGTTAATGCTTCTATTAATACAGAGAAAACGGTGATTGCGACAGGAGGAAGCGCCATCTACGGATCCGAAGCGATGCGTCATTTTAAGGAAACCGGGCGGGTTGTCTATCTTCACCTGGAATATGACCAGCTGAAAAAAAGGCTCGGAGACCTGAAGGACCGGGGCGTCGTGCTTCGGGAAGGGCAGACGCTGCTGGATATCTATAAGGAGAGAGAAATTCTGTACAGACAATACGCGGATCTTGTTCTGGATGAAACCGGCAGGGATCTGGAAAACACTCTGGCTGAACTGATCCGTCAGCTCCAGCTGCCGGATCGAAAGTAAGCCGGGATCCCGGAGCAGACTTGTGGTTCGCAGGGCAGTTTACAAATTTTAAGATTTCATGTAAGATAAAAGGGACTTTTATATACAGACATGCCGGTGTGTCCGGTATGTAAACTTACGCACAGGGTTTTTACTGCAGAATTTCCGGTATTAAAGGGGGAGCCGGAATTCATACGCGAAAGGCCGGGGACTGCCGGGGAGAAAAGCAGTTTTCCGGGGCATGCAGAAACGTTTACTGAGGTGGAGAATGGATAAATATGTAATTAAGGGCGGCAATCCTCTGGTGGGAGAGGTAGAGATCGGAGGAGCCAAGAATGCTGCGCTTGCTATTCTTACTGCGGCGATCATGACAGATGAGCCGGTTCTGGTAGAGAATATTCCTGATGTAAGTGACATCAATGTTTTGCTGGAGGCAATTTCGGTTATTGGAGCATCCGTAGAGCGGATTGACCGTCACAGAGTCCGCATCAACGGTTCCACAATCGGAAGTGTCAGTGTGGATTATGAGTTCATAAAAAAAATACGTGCTTCGTATTATCTGCTGGGCGCACTGCTCGGAAAATATAAAAAGGCAGAGGTTCCGCTTCCCGGCGGGTGCAATATCGGGAGCCGTCCGATTGACCAGCATCTGAAAGGCTTTCGCGCACTGGGCGCGACGGTCAATATCACCCATGGGGTTATTGAGGCGTCTGCGGAAAATCTTCATGGCGCCCATATCTTTCTGGACATGGTTTCTGTTGGTGCGACCATTAATATTATGATGGCGGCATCCATGGCAAAGGGAAACACTATTATTGAAAATGCGGCCAGAGAGCCTCATGTCGTAGATGCGGCTAATTTCCTGAACAGCATGGGAGCCAACATCAAGGGCGCCGGTACTGATGTGATCCGGATCCGCGGTGTGGAGAAGCTGCACCGCACAGCTTATGCGGTTGTGCCGGATATGATTGAGGCGGGGACCTATATGTTTGCGGCAGCGGCAACCAGAGGTGATGTTCTTGTGCGCAATGTCATTCCGAAACATCTGGAGGCAATGACTGCAAAGCTTCTGGAGATCGGTTGTTATGTCGAAGAATTTGATGATGCGGTAAGAATAAGCGCAAAAAGCCGCCTCAGGAAAACACATGTTAAAACACTTCCATACCCCGGTTTTCCGACAGATATGCAGCCGCAGATGAGTGTCGTTCTCTGTACAGCTCAGGGAACCAGCATTGTTACGGAAAGTATATTTGAAAACCGCTTTAAGTACGCCGATGAGCTTTCCCGTATGGGGGCTAATATCAAGGTGGAAGGAAATACGGCGATTATTGACGGCACGGAATCTTTAACCGGCGCCAGGATATCTGCTCCGGATCTTCGGGCAGGAGCTGCTCTGGTTATTGCCGGACTGGTGGCAGAAGGCATTACGGTAGTAGATGATATTGTCTACATCCTCCGTGGATATGAAGATTTTGATGTAAAGCTGCGCAGCCTCGGAGCGGAAATTCAGCAGGTCAGGGATGAGAGAGAAATTCAGAAATTCCGTCTTATGGTGGGCTGAGCGCTATCGAACCATTATTTTGGTTGGACAAAATTTATACCCTGTCTAAACGGACAGGTATGGTTCTTGACGGAGATTTTGAAAAGCGTTATGTTAGTTGTCGTAAATAGAAATGACAACTGCATAACGCTTTTCTCTTATTCAGAGTGGTGGAGGTGTAAGGACCGTAGAGACCACGACAACCCCGGAAACGGAAGGTGCCAGCCTGAGCGAGACGATCGAACAATAAGAGTTTGGAATATCAGATCCGCTTTTATTGAGCGGATTTTTTACTGTATAAGTCCAGTTTCGCGAAGTGGCGCGAAGGACTTATACAGTACCTGCAGATCCAGTCGCAAAGCAGGGAGGGACGCATACCTGCATGCAGGGCCGGACATGCTTTAGCGACGACAACAGGTATGAGCATGAAGCGGTGAGAAACACCGCGCGAAAGCGGCACGGGAAAAGCAGCAAAAGGAGAAGAAATGGAGAGAAAATTATTTACTTCCGAATCAGTTACTGAGGGACATCCGGATAAAATCTGTGATGCGGTTTCCGACGCCATCCTTGACGCCTGCATGGCTGAGGATCCTATGAGCCGCGTTGCCTGCGAAACTGCTATGTGCACCGGTTTTGCTCTTGTTACAGGAGAAATTACAACCAAAGCACATCTTGATTACCAGAAAATTGTCCGTGATACGATTCGTGAGATCGGATATGACAGCTCCGCAAAGGGCTTTGACGCAAATACATGCGCGGTTTTTGTGGCAGTTGACCAGCAGTCTCCGGACATTGCCATGGGTGTTGATAAAGCACTGGAGGCAAAGGAGAGCAAGATGACAGATGCCCAGATTGAAGCCATCGGTGCCGGCGATCAGGGTATGATGTTCGGCTATGCCACGAATGAGACTCCGGAATATATGCCGTACTCCATTGAGCTTGCGCACAAGCTGACAAGAAAGCTTGCGGAGGTCAGAAAAAACGGAACCTTATCTTACCTTCGTCCGGATGGAAAATCACAGGTTTCTGTTGAGTATGACGAGAATGACAAACCGGTGCGTCTGGAGGCCATTGTTATCTCTACCCAGCACGATGAAGATGTAACGCAGGAGCAGATTCATAAGGACATTCGCAAATATGTTATTGATCCGGTTGTAGACTCCGCGATGGTTGATGAAAACACGAAAATCTACATTAACCCCACCGGCCGTTTTGTCATCGGCGGACCGCAGGGAGATGCTGGACTTACCGGACGTAAGATTATTGTTGATACATATGGCGGAGTGGGGCGTCATGGCGGCGGTGCTTTCTCCGGAAAAGACTGCACAAAGGTAGACCGTTCTGCTGCTTATGCTGCCCGTTATGTGGCAAAAAATCTGGTTGCAGCCGGACTTGCAGATAAATGTGAGATTCAGCTCTCTTATGCTATTGGTGTAGCACAGCCGACTTCCATCAATATCAATACCTTCGGAACGGGAAAGCTTTCTGATGAGAAACTGATCGAAATTATCCGTGATAATTTTGATCTTCGTCCGGCGGGAATTATTAAAATGCTGGATCTTCGCCGTCCGATTTATCGCCAGACGGCAGCCTACGGTCATTTCGGGAGAACCGATATTGATCTTCCCTGGGAGCAGACCAACAAGGCTGACGAACTGAAGAAGTATCTGTAATAAAGAACAAACAGGAAAAATGGATCTGAAAGTCCAGGCAGGCTGTCGCTTTACCAGCGGAAACAGGGATATTCTGAAAAGAGCATCGCTGATTTCCGCATAAAGCGGCAGTCTTTTTCTTATTCCTGCATTTCCACGGTTCTTTACCGGGGCATTTCCGCGACAGACTTCATAAATAATTAAGAAACAGCCGGACAGCCGGTATGCTATACTTTTTTCTGAATCCTACAGGACGGCAGATTACGGTGAAACAGAAAAGAAAACATATGAAGAACGAGAAGGGCACGAGCCTTAAGGCGCGCATTACAACAGCATTTATCCTTATCATTATTATTCCGGTTGTTTTCTGCACACTGCTGTTTTATTTTTTGACCGGTTATAAGGTAAAGTCTTTAAAGAAGGAGTACGGGCTGGAAAATCCAACTTATGAAAGCCTGTATAACAGCTCTTTGATTACCGCAAAAAAAATGGACGAGGATATGAAAATTTTCTCAGAGATGATAGAAGAGGATCCTGCAAAGGCGGAAGATAAGAGCTTTTTGGAAAGGGAGAATGCGAATTTTCAGGCAGACGGGATTTTTCTGATTGTCCGGAAGGGAAACGAGATTCTTTATAACGGACGTTCCTCAATTAAAGACTCCGTTCTTTTGCAGGAACTTCCTCCTTATGGCGCAGAAGAAAATACGGAGAGCGGGTATACCCAGATCCTGGGCGATTACATGACACAGCAGTATGATTTTACATTTGCAGACGGAACGGCGGGGAGTGTTTTTCTGCTCAGTGAGCTGTCACGTGTAACCAATGAGACAAAGATCTGGATGGCAGAGATGATTTTCCTGATTATTCTGATTTTGGCTGTCACAGCCATGGGAATGAGTTTCTGGATCTATCAGGGGGTTATTTCCCCGATTAACCGGTTAAAGACAGCTGCGCAGAACATCAGGGACGGCCGACTGGATTTTACGGTAGAAGGGAGCAATATACAGGAAATCAATGATCTCTGCATGGATTTTGAGGAGATGAGAATCCGTCTGAAGCAGTCTGCGGAAGAAAAGCTGAAATTTGACAGGGAGAGTAAGGAACTGGTCAGCAATATTTCTCACGATTTGAAAACGCCGGTAACCGCGATTCGGGGGTATGCAGAAGGAATAATGGATGGTGTTGCGGATACCCCGGAAAAAATTGACCGCTATATCCGGACGATTTATAACAAGACAAATGATATGGCCAGGCTGATTGATGAGCTTACCATGTATTCCAAGATTGATACGAACAGGATTCCCTACAATTTTACAAAGCTTCATGTCACGGAATACTTTGAAGACTGCGTGGATGAACTTCGGCTGGAAATGGAAGGCAGAGGAATCGAGCTGTCCTATTTCAATTATCTGCAGGATGATGCTATTATAATTGCGGATCCGGAGCAGCTGAAACGGGTCATCAATAATATCATCAGTAATTCGATCAAGTATATGAACAAGGAGAAGGGAGTCATCAACATCCGTCTCCGTGATGTAGGGGATTATATTCAGGCGGAATTTGAAGACAACGGAAAGGGGATTCCCCAGAAAGATGTCAGCCGTATTTTTGACCGCTTTTACCGGACAGATGCTTCCCGGAATTCCAGGCAGGGAGGCAGCGGCATAGGTCTTTCCATTGTCAAAAAAATACTGGAGGATCATGAAGGAAAGGTCTGGGCGACCAGCAAGGAAAATGTAGGAACCGTCATATATTTTGTACTCAGAAAATATCAGGAACCGGAGGCAGCGCAGCCGGTCGTAGAAGAAAAGCCGCAGGAAAGTTCCAGAATCAGAAATTATATCAGAGGGAGAAACAAAAAATGAGCAGAATCCTAATCGTAGAGGACGAGGAATCTATTGCGGAGCTGGAAAAGGATTATCTGGAGCTTTCGGGCTTCGAGGTAGAAATTGAAACCGATGGAGAGGCGGGGCAGAAGCGTGCGTTAGAGGAGGATTTTAATCTCTATATTCTGGACTTGATGCTCCCCGGAGCGGATGGATTTGAAATCTGCAAAAAGATAAGAGAAAAGAAAAATGCACCGATTATCATTGTCTCCGCAAAAAAGGATGATATAGATAAAATTCATGGTCTTGGTCTGGGCGCGGATGACTACATGACCAAGCCTTTTTCCCCCAGTGAGCTGGTGGCGCGAGTGAAGGCGCATCTGGCAAGATACAGCCGGCTGACGGAGAGTGCGAAGCAGGAAAACGAAATTGTAGAGATCCGGGGAATACGGATTGATAAAACAGCCCGCAGGGTCTGGGTGAACGGCGAGGAAAAGAGCTTTACCAATAAGGAGTTTGACTTACTGACATTTCTTGCGGAACATCCCAATCATGTGTATACCAAAGAAGAACTGTTCCGCCAGATCTGGAATATGGATTCCGTGGGAGATATCGCAACAGTAACCGTCCACATAAAAAAAATCCGCGAGAAAATCGAATACAATACAGCCAAACCTCAGTATATCGAGACAATCTGGGGAGTCGGGTACCGCTTCAAAATATAAATGTATAAGTCCAGTCGCAAAGCATGGAGGGATGCATGCTTGTATGCATATCCGGACATGCTCCGGGAGGAATCTGCCCGTTTGGCATCTATGAGGGGATTCCGGTATGTCTGGATAAGAGTATCAAAAAACATGATACGGTTTATCCGGCCGCAGGAGATGATCACAGCTGTGTCAGGCTTACACTGGAAGAGCTGGAGGATGTGATCGGGAATTTCCGGTGGGTGGATGTCTGCGAGGAGACAGTATCATAAGAAAAATCATAACACGGCTGAATTCGGACAAAATCTTTGTACAGGGAAGGATGTGAGGGCTGTGATTCTGCTTGGAATATTATTTCTTTTTATCTTTTTCGGCCTGATTGGGATTGCCGTCAGGCTGGCATGGGGATTTTTAAAATTTATTACAGGTGTTGGCTTGTTCTGCGCCTGCCCGCTGCTTTTTTTGCTGCTTCTGATGACCGGAACACTGAATTTTGGGGTTGTTCTCATTATTTTACTGGCTTTATGCGGGATAGGGTTTCACAGAGGCTGAGTACACTTATTCCTTCTCCATTTTTTATATCTGGACTTCTCCGGCACGGTTCTGTTAGAATAAAAAAAGCGTGACTGCTGCATTTGATAGACAAGGAGGATGCTGCTATGGATATTGTGTGTCTTGACCTGGAGGGCGTTCTGGTTCCGGAAATCTGGATCGCGTTTTCAAAGGCCAGCGGTATACCGGAGCTAAAAAGAACAACACGGGATGAGCCGGACTATAATAAACTGATGAACTGGAGACTGGGAATTCTGAAGGAACACGGACTGGGACTGAAAGAAATTCAGGAGACGATTGCAACGATTGATCCGATGCCAGGTGCCAGGGAATTTCTAGACAGACTCCGCGCGGAGACTCAGGTGATTATTATCAGCGATACCTTTACACAGTTTGCAAAGCCGCTGATGGAAAAACTGGGGTGGCCGACGATTTTCTGCAATACACTGGAAGTTGCTCCGAATGGGGAAATTACAGGATTCCGGATGCGGATTCCCGATTCCAAGCTAAGTACAGTCAGAGCCCTGCAAAGTATCGGTTTCGAGACAATCGCCAGCGGTGACAGCTACAATGATCTCGGAATGATTCGGGCGAGCAAGGCAGGCTTTTTATTTAAAAGTACGGAACAAATTAAAAAGGATAATGCGGATCTGGAAGCATTTGAGACGTACGATGAGCTGCTTGCCGCCATTGAAAAGCATCTCGGATAATACAGGAATACAGGGGCTGCTGTCACTGCCGGGATATCCGGCAAACAGCAGCCTTTTTGGTGCGCAGAGGCAGAACAACAGATGAAGAAGATTTTTTATATCATGGGGAAAAGTGCTACCGGAAAGGATCATATTTACCGGGCGCTGGCAGAGGATCCGGAGCTGGATCTGAGCCGTCTGGTTCTTTACACCACGAGGCCCCGCAGGGAAAATGAGGAAAACGGCCGGGAATATTTTTTTACGGATCAAAAATGTCTGCAGCGGCTTCGTACTGTGGGGAAAGTAATAGAGGAGCGCGTATATCACACGGTGTCCGGGGACTGGTATTATTTCACGGCGGATGAAGGGCAGATTGATCTGAAGTATAGAAATTATCTGGGTATCGGAACACTGGAATCCTATAAACGGATGAGAGAGTATTTCGGAAAGGAACAGTTGGTTCCCATCTATATAGAGACAGAGGACGGGCTGCGTCTGGAGAGAGCCCTGAAGAGAGAAAAAAAGCAGAAAACTCCGAATTATGAGGAAATGTGCCGTCGGTTCCTGGCGGACTGCGTGGATTTTTCCCCGGAAAGAATTTCGGAGGCGGGAATTGAAAGAAGGTTCAGCAATAATGGCACATTGGAAGGGTGTGTAGAAAAAGTAAAGCGTTATGTCAGATGCTTTTTATCATGATGTGGGTATGTTATACTGTAGGCGTCTTAAAAGGGGAGGGGAAAATTTTAGTCGGGTATCCAGCATAGCGCATAGAGTTTCTATTCTGCATACAGTGACAAGGAGGTAAAGGCATGAGAGAACCGGATGAAAGAAAAGGATTTGCCGGAATTGTCGGGCACAGAGATGTGGTCGGACATCTTCAGAATGCAATCAGGACGGGAAAAGTTTCTCACGCCTATATCATCGGCGGAGAAAAAGGATCCGGGAAAAGGCTGATCTCCGCTATTTTTGCCATGACCCTGCAGTGTCAGGAGCACGGAACAGAGCCCTGTCAGGTGTGTACCTCCTGCCGGAAAATGTTATCCGGGAATCACCCGGATGTCATCTATGTGACGCATGAGAAGCCAAACACCGTCAGCATTGACGATATCCGGGAACAGCTGGTAGATGACATTTCCATCAAGCCGTATGAGAGCCGGTATAAGATTTATATTGTTGATGATGCATCCATGATGTCTCCGCAGGCGCAGAATGCATTGCTGAAAACCATAGAGGAACCTCCGGCATACGCGGTTATTCTGCTCCTGGCGGAAAATCCGGACATTCTGCTTCCGACCATTACGTCAAGGTGCGTCACGCTTCGTCTGAAACCGGTCAGTGATGAGGAAATGAAAGACTACCTGATGCATCAGATGCATGTGCCGGATTATCAGGCGGAAATAGAGGCTTCTTTTGCGCAGGGGAATATCGGAAAGGCCAAAAAGGCTGCAGAATCCCGCGATTTTATGGAGAGCGTGGAATACTGCATCCGGATCATGAAGAAAGCGAAGCAGATGGAAATATACGAGCTTGTCGATGCCGTAAAGCAGCTCTCTTCAGATAAAAAGAGTATCTATGACAAGCTGGATCTGTTTGAAATGTGGTTTCGGGACGTGCTATTGTTTAAGGCGACAAAGGAAGTGGACGGACTGATTTTCAAGGAGGAAATCAACGCCATTTCGGAACGTGCGTCTACAAGCTCCTACGAGGGGATTCAGAAAATCATTGAGGCCATCCATGTGGCAGCGGACCGGCTTCGCGCAAATGTCAATTTTGACCTTACCATGGAGCTGCTGTTTCTCACCATCAAGGAAAACTGAGGGTTTTCAGGGCCCATGTTTATAATATTCAGCACCCCCAGGAAACTGGTGAGTTCCGGACGGAGAGCTTGCTCACCGGACGATTTCAGACGCTTTCTGAGGTAGCGGACAAGCGGCGAAGCCGCTTTGACCGCCCACAACGAGGAACGCAAAGCGTTCCGGGTCTTGGGCGCTGAATGATACAATAATTAAAAGGCAGGAAGAAAGCACCGGGACAAAACCGGTGAAAGAGGAAGATACAAAAAATATGGTAACAATTGTTGGTGTACGTTTCCGCAGCGGCGGAAAGGTTTATTATTTTGATCCGAAGGATTCCAACCCGCGCATGGGCGACCGTGTGATCGTGGAGACTGCCCGTGGTCTGGAATGCGGCCGTGTGGTTTTGGGTTCTCACCAGATTCCGGAGAAGCAGGTGGTGCAGCCGCTGAGAGAGATTATCCGCATGGCTACGGAAAAGGACATTGCCAGGGAAGAATCCAACCGGGTGAAAGAGAAGGAAGCCTACAGAATCTGCCAGGAGAAAATACGGGAACTGCATCTGGATATGAAGCTGATTCAGGCGGAATACTCTTTTGATAACAAAAAGCTTCTTTTTTATTTTACCGCGGATGGACGGGTGGATTTCCGGGAGCTGGTCCGTGAACTGGCGGCAGTATTCAAGACCAGAATCGAACTCCGGCAGATTGGCGTCCGGGATGAGACAAAGCTGCTGGGAGGAATAGGAATCTGCGGCCGTCCGCTGTGCTGTCATACCTATCTCTCTAATTTCGCCCCGGTATCCATCAAAATGGCAAAGGAGCAGAACCTGTCCCTGAATCCGGCGAAGATATCCGGCGTCTGCGGCCGGCTTATGTGCTGCCTGAAAAATGAGCAGGAGACTTATGAATATCTGAATAAAAACCTGCCAGGCCTCGGAGATATCGTGCAGGTGCAGGACGGCCCGCAGGGGATTGTCCAGAGCGTCAATGTTCTGAAGCAGACCGTCCGCGTTCTGATAGAGGAAGGCGATGATAAGGAGATGCAGGAGCATCCGGTAGAAGAACTGACACTTGTCATGAAGCATCGGAAGGGGACTGCCTGGAGGGCGTCGGCGGAAAAAGAGGAAACCCGGCCGTCACAGGAGGAAGGCCGTTCCGGCAGAGGAGAGGAAACCCGGAGAAGGAACAGTCAGGAAGAGCGTCCGGAAAACAGGAAAGAAGAAAAGCCGGGAAGAGACAGAAACCGCGGACGCTCCAGAGGAAAGGACCGCGACAGGGAGCAAAAGGGAGAACCGGAGCAGCGGGAGCGCCGCAGAAGCCGTGGAAAGAACCGCAGCCGGAACAGAAACCGTGATAAAGGAACAGAAGAGGAAAAGCAGGCAGGTAAAGGAGATGGAGAATAATCCGTACAGAGATGCGGGGCTGAAAGAGGGTGAGCATCTGGATGATTTGCAGAACGGATACTGGATCATTCAGGCGGAAAAAGGGTTCCGTTACGGCATTGATGCTGTCCTCCTCTCCGGTTATGCGCACGTAAAAAAGGGAGACCGGGTTCTGGATCTGGGAACCGGGACAGGAATTATTCCCATTCTGCTTGCGGCAAAAACAGAAGGCCGGACTTTTACCGGACTGGAGATCCAGAAAAAATCTGCCGATATGGCCAGGAGAAGCGTCTTCCGGAATCATCTGGAGGACAGAGTGAAAATTGTACAGGGAGACATCAGAGAAGCCGTAACCATTTTTGGCGCGGCTTCCTTTGATGTCGTTGTCAGTAATCCGCCCTATATGATCAGTCATCATGGACTGGTCAATCCGGATGAGAGTACGGCGATTGCCAGACATGAAATTTTATGCACCTTCCGGGAGCTGGCACAGCAGGCTTCCGGGCTTCTGTCTGCCGGGGGAAGGTTCTGCCTGGTGCACCGGCCATTCCGGCTGGCAGAAATTATAGATGTTCTGCGGGAGGTCCGGCTGGAGCCAAAGAGAATGCAGCTGGTCTATCCTTTTGCGGATAAAGAGCCGAATCTGGTTCTCCTGGAAGCGTATAAAAACGGACGTCCCAGGCTCCAGGTGGATAAGCCGCTCATTGTGTACGAAAAACCCGGTGTTTATTCCAGAGATATCTGTGAGCTATACGGGGACGGGAGGAAGGCATGACCGGAAAACTGATTCTCTGCGCCACGCCCATCGGAAATCTGGGCGATATGACGCCGCGGTGCGTGCAGACGCTCCGGGAGGCAGATCTGATTGCGGCGGAAGATACCAGAAACAGCAGAAAACTTCTGACTCATTTTGACATTCACACGCCGATGACCAGCTATCACGAGTTTAATAAGTATGACAAGGCCAGAGAGCTGGTCGATAAAATGCAGCAGGGAGCTGTTGTGGCGCTGATTACCGATGCGGGGACGCCCGGAATCTCAGATCCCGGAGAAGTGCTTACGCAGATGGCGGTGGAGGCCGGAATTCCGGTTTCTACAAATCCCGGGGCGGCGGCATTTCTGCAGGCATTGATTCTTTCCGGGTTTTCGACCAGAAGATTTGTGTTTGAAGCATTTCTTCCCCAGGAAAAAAAGGAACAGCGGGAGGTGCTGGATTCCCTGAAAGAGGAGACCAGGACGATGATTCTCTATGAAGCCCCGCACCGGCTCAGAAAAACACTGGCGGAGCTGACGGAGGTATTCGGGGAAGACAGGCCGGCGGCCATCTGCAAGGAGCTTACCAAAAAACATGAAATGGTGCTCCGGCTGACATTGGGAGAGGCCGTCTCCCGGTTTCGGGAGGAAGAACCGAGAGGCGAGTATGTCATTGTCATCCGGGGGAAAGATCCGAGACAGAAAAAGGCGGAACAGCAGGCGGTTTGGCAGCAGCTTGGCATCGAAGAACATATGCAGCGGTATCTGGACGAAGGTCTGGATAAGAAAACGGCTATGAAGAAGGTGGCGGCGGACCGAGGAGTTTCCAAGCGGGACGTCTATGCTGCACTGAACCGGAAACAGCAGCCGTAAGGCTTTGACAGGATCAAAATTTCTATCTTGACATATGGCGGAAGTATGGTATCCTTTGTAATCATAGTAAAGCCTACAGGATATCTAGGAAATACCACGGGCGCCGAAATACATCAACAGGCGGCTTTGTGATGAGAGACCTTTTTGGAGGGAGACAGCAGAATGAGGACACCACTCAGATATCAGGCGACGGAGTACGACTGTGGGCCTACGGCCGTCCTGAATGCAATTACTTATTTGTATTCAACGGAAGAAATTCCTCCGGATTTTGTTAAGGCAGTCTATAATTACTGTCTGGATGAATATAATGACCTGGGCTGTCCGGGAAGGCACGGAACCTCTCAGGCTGCTATCCGCTTTATGACGGAGTGGTTTAATAACTACGCGAGATGTACGGGATATCCGCTCCGGTGTGAGTATTTTCAGGGAGAGGATGTTCACATGCAAGATCACTCTCAGATTATTGCATGCCTGGAACAGGGCGGAGCGGCGGTTGTCCGGTGTATTCTGGAGTGTGAGCATTACATCACCCTGACGGGTATCGACAGCGAATATGTGCATGTGTTTGATCCGTATTTCTGGGATATGGATTTTGGGAAAAAAGGAATTGTCCAGGTAACGGACAAGCCCTTTGAAATGAACCGGAAAATTTCCAGAAACATCATGGACTGTACGGATGACTGCGATTATTCTTTTTGCAAGACAGAAAACCGCACGGCCATGTTGATATATAAGACAGGGAAGGGAAAGGTGCTTCTTCCCTGAAAAGAAGCTGTCACGAAGGAAAAGAACGCGGCAGTTTGTTACCGGAACCGGATTTTCGGCAGAAAAGGAGGAACAGGGTGCAATGAGAAAGAATGGGAGATGGAAGGAAAAAATACTGGCAGCCGGTCTGGCACTGGTTATGGCGGCAGGACTTGGCGCCTGCGGAAGTGCTTCGGCCGGCAGTTCTGTGACGGGAACGTCCGGCGCGGCGGTGTCCGGAAGCACAGGTGCGGCTGCGGTTCAGACCGGAGATGATATTGTCAATATCGCGTTTACAGATTCTGTAGGCACGGTAAATCCGCTGAATATGGATGTTACCTTTATCAATTATTACGCAACGAGCATGATGTTTCTGCCCTTGGCATCCTTTAATGACAAGTATGAGCCGGATTATCTGCTTGCAGAAAGCATTACAACGGATGACAACCAGACGTTTAAGGTAAAGCTCAAGGACAATGCAGCCTGGTCAGACGGGCAGCCGGTTACATCCGATGATGTGATATACACCATTCTGAAGTTTACCTGCCCGGCAGTCGCAAATCCGAATTTTGATTTCACTCCCTTCAAGGGATTTAATGATGACGGGACATCACCGGAAGGAGCAACGGAAATCGAGGGAATCCATAAGACGGATGACAAGAATCTGGAGTTTATCTGTAAGGATCACATGTCCCTTAATACGTTCCTGAATAATGTGGCGACCTGGGTGTGCATTCTTCCCAAACATGCCATTGAAAATATTCCGGACGATCAGCTTCTGACGGACAGCTGGTTCAGCCATCCGGACGTTGTGGACGGGCCGTATTTCCTGGATGATTACGATCCGGCACATTATGTTTCCTATCATGCGAATGAAAATTATTTTGAGGGAGCGCCGAAAATTCCGAAAATCAATTTCCGGATTATGCAGGGAAGTGAGATCCTTGCCGGGCTGAAATCCGGGGAGATTGATATGGTGCATCCTTCCTGCTCGATTCCGGTGGAGGATCGTGATGCGGTAGAGAAACTGGAAGGCTTCACCACAAAATATACCGATAATATTATCAACGAGATGACGCTGTTTAACACCAGCAAGGAATATCTGTCCGATCCGAGAGTGCGCCAGGCAATTATCTACGCCATTGACAGAGACACCATTGTAAAGCAGCTGCTGAACGGAAAAGGCGAAGTGACAGATGGATTTATCTGTTCTGGAAGCCCCTTCTACAATGAGGGCAAGACGAAGCTTTCCTATGATCCGGACAAGGCAAAACAGCTTCTGGAGGAAGCGGGCTGGGACGGCTCGCAGACACTGCAGTATTATGTCAGCTCCAGCGATTCTATTGCAGTGAAAGCGGCTCAGCTGATCCAGCAGTATCTTCAGAATGTAGGCGTAAAAATAGAGATCAATACCGTGGACTTTGCGACGCTGATGACAATCGGCGGCACAGACGAGGAGGACTTCTTCTCCGTGCAGTATACGATCACCCCAAATGATTACTGGGCGGATATTAAGAATCTGATTGATGTTCAGGACTTCAGCTGGTCCGGAGGCTATTACAACGAAAAAGTCGATGAGGATCTGGCTAAGACGCAGGAGACAACAGACGAGACGGAGCTGAAAAGCCTGTATAACGAAATCGAGGAGCAGGTGATCGAGGATGCCCCGATGTTCCCCATGTATTTCCAGAGCAATCTGGGCGTGGTCAGCGACAGGCTGAAAAACGCAACGCCGAGTTTTTACGGAGCATTTGACAACATCCAGGAATGGAGCGTATAAAAAGAGAAGTATGAATCAGAGCGCTGAGGGCACTGCCTTTGGCGCTCTGTTAAGATAGAGTTGTATGCGGCGGTTCTATATGCTACAATCGCTGAAGCCAGTTTCGGGAAGAGCGGGAAAGCAGGAATAGAGGAAGGAATTGTTCATGGAAGAGCCGGTGTTAGAGGTAAAAAACCTGCGTGTTGGTTTCAGAAGTGATTTTGGGGAACGAATTGTCACGGATGATGTCTGCTTTCATATCAACAAGGGGGAGATGCTTGGCATTGTAGGGGAATCCGGATGCGGGAAAAGCGTCTCCTGTCTTGCGGTGATGGGGCTTTTAACAGCCAACGGGTATGTGAAGCAGGGGCAGGCGCTTTTTGACGGGAAGGATCTTCTGTCCATTCCGGAAAAAGAACTGGACAGGATCAGGGGAAAGGATCTTTCCATGATTTTTCAGGACGCGCTGGCCAGCCTGAATCCGGCATTTACGGTGGGAAACCAGATCACAGAGGTACTTCGGAAGCACCTGCATATGACCAAAAAAGAAGCCGAGAAAAGAGCGGTTGTTCTTCTTCACCAGGTCGGCATTCCGGATCCGGTTTCGGCGTTCCGTAGATATCCCCACGAGCTTTCCGGAGGAATGCGGCAGAGAGTCATGATCGCCATGGCGCTGTCCTGCAGTCCGAAGCTTTTAATTGCAGATGAACCGACAACTGCATTGGATGTGACCATTCAGGCGCAGATTATGCAGCTGATTCAGAAAATCCGGGACGATCTCCATATGTCGATGATCCTGATCACGCATGATATCGGGCTGATGGCGCAGATGGCAGACCGCGTAATGGTCATGTACGCGGGGCAGTTTATTGAAGAGGCAGATGTGTTTGAACTGTTCCGGAATCCTCTTCACCCGTATACAAGGGCACTGCTGGCAGCGGCTCCCGGAATTGACGATGCGAAAGACCGGAAGCTGGCCTCGATCCGGGGGACTGTCCCGGAGACTTATTGGGATATCACCGGCTGCAGGTTCTGCGACCGCTGTCCCTATGCGCAGGAGGCCTGCCGCGAAAAGCAGGATATGCCAGAGCTCTCGGCAGGCCATTATGTAAGGTGCCGCAGGGCAGGAGAACTGGCAAAGAAGGAACAGAAGCAGGATTGCGGGGCAGAGGGCTGAGCACATGGAGCAAGAACAGAGAAAGGAAAAAGAACCGATTCTTCAGGTTCGGGATCTGTTGAAATATTATCCGCAGGAAAATACGTCACTGCTTCCGCGGCACCGCCGGCTTCTGCATGCGGTGGACGGCGTCAGCTTTGAGCTTTTTCAGGGAGAAACCCTGGGACTGGTAGGAGAGTCCGGGTGTGGGAAGTCCACGGTCGGGAGAATGCTGGTGGGAATTGAGAAGCCAACGTCCGGCGAGATCCTGTACAAAAAGAAGGATCTGGTTCATATGCCGGGCAGAGAGCTTCGGGGTATCCGCACGGAGCTGCAGATGGTATTTCAGGATTCCTATGCTTCGCTGAATCCCCGGAAGAGAGTCTGCGACATTCTTGCGGCGCCTATGCTTTATCACCATATGGCGGAGAAAGCGGATGTAAACCGCAGGATTGAGCGGCTGCTGGAGCAGGTCGGACTGCCGAAAAACGCCGGAAGGCGTTATCCTTATGAATTTTCCGGAGGACAGAGACAGCGGATTTCCATCGCGCGGGCGCTGTCCCTGAATCCGGGTCTGATTGTCTGCGATGAACCTGTGTCCGCTCTCGATATGTCGATTCAGGCGCAGATTCTGAATCTGCTGAAGGAACTCCAGGACGAGCTGGGGGTAACGTATCTGTTTATTGCTCACGGTCTGGGTGCTGTTCATTATGTCAGCCAGCGGATTGCCGTGATGTATCTGGGGAAAATTGTTGAGATCGGACCGGGATCCGAGGTTTTCCGGAATCCGAGGCATCCGTATGCGCAGATGCTGATTTCCGCGGTTCCTGTCGCGGATCCGACAAAGAGAACGCTTACCCGGACAGAAATAGAGGGGGAGGTTCCATCCGCTGTCGATCTGCCGAAGGGGTGCCGGTTTGCTTCGCGATGTCCGTATGCCACAGACCGGTGCAGGATGAGCGAGCCGGAAATGCGGCACACAGAAACGCCGGGGGAACCGCCACATCTGGCAGCGTGCTTCGAGTGGGAAAGAATCGCCGCGGGCGGAAAGGAGAACCGGTCATGACCAAATATATTCTCAAACGCGTCTTGATTGCGGTTGTGGTACTGCTGGGCATTACCGTCGTCGATTTCTGGATCATGACGCTGATCGGAAATCCGATTGAGATCATGAGCGGGGGACCAAGGGTCTCCAAGGTGATGCTGCAGAGAAGGGCAGAGACGCTGGGACTGAATAAACCGGTTATCGTTCAGTATTTCAGCTGGCTGGGGCAGGTTCTTCACGGAAACCTGGGATATTCCTACAAGGATTATCAGCCGGTATCGGCG
>CACVSR010000022.1 GCA_902756775.1 uncultured Lachnospiraceae bacterium
ACGTTCTCGTCGATGTTGTCCAGCGGACGGAACGCCAGAATTCCGTGAATTGACGGATCAGCATTTATCTCACGGAATTTTTTGATATAGTCTTCCTGAGAAACATCTGCCGGCATAGCAAAAACCTCAACTTCAATTCCTGCCTCTGCCATGGTTTTGGTCGCACCCTTCTCGTAGGAAAGATCCGGTCCCTTTTCTCCTACACGGACAATTCCCAGCTTCGGGGTAATGCCTTTTTCCTTCAGCTTATCTGCCTCTGCCTTGCACTCGTCTTTAATGGACTGTGCAACCAGTTTACAATCTAAAACCTTTGCGTTCATTGGAAACGCCCTCCTGTTCTCTATCTGGCTTTATTTTATAGCCAGAAGGTCTGATTGACAAGTTTTTTTCTCATGCAATCGGGAAATCGGAAAATCCTATTCACCGAGTATACCAAGAACCTTCCGGTATACCTCTTCACAGATTGTGATATCGCTCTCCATCATGGGAATCAACTCCTTACGAAGCTCTTCTGTAAACTTCTGGTCGGTGATGCAGTTCAGATTTACCACAACATTCAGCCAGGCACTCTGCATGGCTGCCTTCAGAAGCAAAACCCCGCAGCCCACATCCGAAACAGCCAGACGAGAGCCCTTATCTGCCAGTTCTTCTTCCAGAGCGACTGCCTCGTGGCAGATTCTCATAATTTCCACGGGACCCTGAACAGCGACCTTGAAACACTTCTGCAGGGTCTCTTCCTTTGTCTTTTTTTCTTCCTCCGTATCTTTGGGAAGCCCGTATGCCCTGGAGAGCGGATAAAAGTTCTCCGCATCCTCATCAATCAGCTGAAGAAGCTTCTGCTGCAGCTCACCTGTTTTTTGCAGAATCCTCTGAATGTCATCTTCATATTGGGCATATTTTTTCTTCCCGGCGGTCAGGCTGCAGACCATTCCGCCAAGGGCTGTTCCCAAGGCACCCGTCAGAGCAGCCACTCCGCCCCCTCCGGGTACCGGAGCCTTAGAGGAAAGCTGAAGGACAAAATCCGTGCAGCTTACACCTCTCAAATTACTTTTTTCCATGTTCCTCCTGTCCGGACAGTCTTGTGCCCCTGCCCGTCAGAAAACCTCTGAAACCGTTCGGCGACCAAGCTCTCCGTCCGGATTTCATCAGTTTTCTGGGGTGCTGAATAATTACAAATCATGAACCTGCGGACGAATCTGCCGGACGAAGCAAAAGGCGGATGCTCTGTACCGCAGATGACCGGAGAACAGCCGGCTCTGAAAATTTCTTTACAGACCGGCTGAAGCTCGGAAGCCGTCTCGCGAGGCTTACTTTTTATATTTTAGAACAGACCAGTGATCTTTCCGTCCTCATCGACGTCAATCTTCTCCGCTGCCGGTACCGGCGGCAGACCTGGCATTGTCATGACGTCTCCGGTCAGGGCTACAATAAAGCCTGCGCCGGCAGAAACCTTCAGGTTCCGCACCGTAATACGGAATCCTTTCGGAGCGCCCAGAAGCGCGGGATTGTCAGAAAAGCTGTACTGCGTCTTTGCCACACAGATCGGCAGATTGCCGAATCCGAGCTTCTCCAGTTCCTCCGCCTGCTTCGGTGCCTTTCCTACCAGATCCACACCGTCCGCATGGTAAATTTTCTTTGCAATGTCTTCCAGCTTTGCCTTGATTGGCTGATTCAGATCGTAGCTGTAGGAGAAATCATTCGGCTGCTCGCAGAGACGGACAACCTCTTCTGCAAGGGCTACTCCGCCCTCGCCGCCTTTTGCCCATACCTCGGACAGAGCGACATTTACTCCCAGCTCTCTGCATTTTTTCTCTACCAGATCAAGTTCAGCCTTCGTATCAGTCGGGAACGCGTTAATCGCAACCACAGCCGGAAGCTTGTAAACCTTTGTAATATTTTCTACATGCTGAAGCAGGTTCGGAAGTCCCTTTTCCAGAGCTTCCAGGTTCTCATGGTTCAGTTCCTTTTTGTTCATGCCGCCGTGCATCTTCAGCGCGCGGACGGTAGCTACAATAACAACTGCATCCGGTTTCAGTCCGGCCAGACGGCATTTGATATCCAGGAATTTCTCCGCGCCCAGATCCGCGCCGAATCCGGCCTCTGTAACAACATAATCACCCAGCTTCAGAGCAACCTTGGTAGCAGTTACGCTGTTGCATCCATGTGCGATATTGGCGAAAGGTCCGCCGTGTACAAATGCGGGGGTTCCCTCCAGTGTCTGAACCAGATTCGGTTTCAGGGCATCCTTCAGAAGAGCTGCCATAGCTCCCTGTGCCTTCAGATCGCCGCAGGTGACAGGCTCTCCATCCACATTGTAAGCAACAATAATGCGAGCCAGGCGTTCCTTCAGATCACGGATATCGGAAGCAAGGCACAGAACCGCCATGATTTCTGATGCAACAGTAATATCATATCCGTCCTCTCTGGGGCGTCCGTTTGTTCTTCCGCCCAGACCGTCTACCACAAAACGGAGCTGACGGTCGTTCATATCCACGCAGCGCCTCCATGTAATTCTGGTAGGATCAATGCGAAGCTTATTTCCCTGGTAAATATGATTATCCAGCATGGCAGCCAGCAGGTTATTGGCAGCACCGATCGCATGGAAATCGCCTGTAAAATGAAGGTTGATATCTTCCATGGGAACAACCTGCGCGTAACCGCCGCCTGCAGCACCTCCCTTAACACCGAATACCGGTCCGAGGGATGGCTCACGAAGAGCGAGAACAGAATTTTTGCCAATCTTGCGAAGACCGTCTCCCAGTCCGACCGTCGTTGTTGTTTTTCCCTCTCCGGCCGGTGTCGGCGTAATGGCCGTTACAAGGATCAGTTTTCCGTTTGGCTCGTCCTTTTTATCCTTAAGAATACGGTAATCTACTTTTGCCTTGTAGTTTCCGTAAAGTTCAAGATATTTGTCGTCTACACCGGCACGCTTTGCGATTTCGGTAATAGGCTCCATGACATTTTCCTGTGCAATCTGGATATCCGATTTAATCTCCATACTTTTAACCCTCCACATACTTTGCTGTGAATTTTGTTTCGTCCGGATACATCTGCTCCGGCACGTTTTCATGGTTCTGGCAAATATTCAGTTGTATTGCAGTTTAATATGTCAGCAGCTTCACTTTCACCCATTTACAGCTCCTTTCCGTCCGATATTTCTGCTGATGCCCGCCCTGCGGGGCTTCCTGCGTGGCTGACAAAGCTTATATGCACGATAACTTTGTCACAGAGTAGATTTTACCGTATTTCTGTTAAAAAGTAAACGATAATGTCAAATTTTTAACGTTTTCGCAGAGCACTGTAGTCCTCTTAATCATTTTTCACTGTGACGGACGGAAATAACCTGGTATCTGTATGCGGCAGAAAGCAGCTTGCAACAAATTCATCCATATAGGTCGGCACGGTTGAAAGCTCCAGGTAAGTCATATTGGACGCCACCTCATAGACCTTCTTTTCCGCGCTGGTGGAAAGCAGCTCCATATAGGCACCTGTAAGGGAAGAATTTCCAATATAGTGAAACTTATCCTGCGGAATATCCGGAAGCATCCCGATATTCACCGCATTGCGCATATTGATGCCGCTTCCGATTCCGCCGGCTACATAGACATCATCAATCATATCCACTGTGTAATCCAGATAGTTGAGCATGGTGCGCACGGCAGAGAAAATAGCTCCCTTTGCACGGATGAAGTTATCAATATCCACCTCTGTGATTTCCACATCCCGGACACTTCCCGCATCCTCTTCAAAAGCCAGGACATAACTTCCCATCCCGTATTTGTCGTGTTTGATCCGCCTGCCATCCCGGATAAACTTTCCCTTGGAATTAATAATTCCGTTAATATAAAGTTCCGCGATGACATCAATCAAACCGGAACCGCAAAGTCCTACGGGTTTTGTTCCCGGATCTCCGATGATGGAGAAGGACGGTTCCATAGTTTCAAAATCAATGGTGCATGCCTCAATAGCTCCGTCTGTTGCGCGCATGCCGCAACTGATATCTCCGCCTTCAAAAGCAGGACCCGCCGAGCAGGCGCAGCTGATCAGAAAATCCGAATTTCCCAGAACCAGCTCCCCATTGGTGCCAAGATCAATAAAAAGCGAGGTCTCCGGACGGTTCCAGATCATGCTGATAAAGGCACCGGCCGTAATATCGCCGCCTACGTAGCTGCCGATATTCGGCGATACAATGATGTGAGCATCCGGATGAATACAGATGCCGATGTCCGAAGCAAAAAGTGAGTTTGTCTTATAGAATGTCGGAATATAGGGCTCCATCCGGATCGGATCGGCGTAAACTCCCATCAAAAGATGATTCATGGTTGTATTAGACGCCACGGACATCCGGTAAATGTGATTTGCCTTAAACCCGGAAGCCTTGCACATTTCCGCTACCAGCGGATTGATCGTTTCCTTTACAACAGCGTCCTGAAGCCGTTTTCTGCCGCCCGGCCTGGACGCCTCGATGATCCGGTTGATAACATCGGCGCCATAGCGGATCTGCCCGTTACCGGAAGAAGCCTTTCCGATAATTTCTCCTGTCACCATGTTTACAAGAATGGCAGAAACCGTCGTAGTTCCGATGTCTACCGCCAGACCACCGATCACCACTTGTTCCGTGGACGGAAAAATATCATAAATAAAAACATCCGAAGATATTTTTCTTACCACACACTTAACATGAAACTGCGAATCTCTCAGAACTCTGGCCAGCTTTACCATAACCGAATAAGGAATAGTAACATGTGCGATTCCCGTCTCACGGGAGACTGCCCGCATCAGCCTCTCGTTGTCCGGCATAGTATCCTCCAGGGATGGAACATTCATAACAACATCCAGAACCTCCATGTTGTTTTTCTGCTCAATCCCGGCATCAATGACCTGTTTTCTGGAGTTTTCAAAAATTTGCACTTCTTCACCCGAACTAAGATCTGCCACCTTCATTCTGCTTCGATAGGCAGATGCAATATCCGGAACCTCCAGCGTCACATCGCCGACAACCGTACTGCAGCAGGCAAGCCTCCAGCCCTCTGCATATTCCTCGTCAGTAATGTGCCTTGTCTGCTTGGAATCCAGCTCTCCGCTTAAAAGCTTTACCCGGCACTTTCCGCAGGACCCGTTTCCGGAACAGGGTGCATCAATCGCCACATTACTCCGCTGGGCAATCTGCAGTATTTTTTCCCCCTCGTTGGCAAAAGCCTCTACCGTATTCCCGCCCTGTACCTGAAATGTAACCTTGAACATAATAAAGAAACCTTTCTGATTTTATTTTCTGTTTAATGCTGGCTTCCATGCCTTTTTTACAGATAATTGCAAATAAAAAAACAGGGCTGACTCTCCGCTGACCGACAGGATAAAGCGCACAATACCCTAGACCGGTCTGTAAGAAACAGACCGGCGGGATCTGCACGCTTTTACCCATTACTATCTGAGAAAATCAGCCCTCTTTATGCCTGAATTAAAGATCCAGGTAAGAATCTGCGTATAACGTATTTCCCTTCAGAACATCACAGGATTTGATGGTTTCCATCAGCCTCTGGTCGCAGGGATTGACAATTGCAGAGGTAAGACCCTGCATCATAGCCATCGCAACCATTGCGGAATCCATAATCGGACGAATGTTCTTCGGCATTCCGTTGGAGTTATTGGAAAGTCCGCCGGTAGAGTTCAGCCCCATATCGGAGAACATCTTGATAGCCTCAAGAACCTCCATCTGTTTATCCTGCATTCCCTTTACAACGACAAACAGCGGATCAAACCAGAGGTCAGTAGCCTCCATGCCGAGCTCCATACCATGCTCCAGCATGTTCTGGCAGTGCATCATACGCTCGTCATTGTCTGCAGCAATCGGTCCATTGGAGCAAAGGGCAATAACAATGGCATCATTTGCAGCCGCAAGGTCAATGTTGCTCATTCTGTCACCTGCATCTGCAGAGTTTACAATCGGTTTTCCTTTAGAACGATTATAAACAGAAATTCCAGCCTCGATGGCAGCCTTGTTTGCTGTATCAAGTGCCAGCGGAACATTATCAAAATTACCCTGAATGAGTTCTACCGCCCATTTCATCAGCTCCGGCCCGTTGTTCTCTGCGGGTCCTATGTTGACATCCAGGTAAGTAGCGCCTGCATCCAGCTGCTCCTTGGCACGCTTCAGGATAGCTTCCGGCTGCTTATTATCAAATGCAGCACGGATCGCAGGTGAAATGCAGTGAATTCTTTCACCGATAGTCACAAATTTTGCCATTTTTCAATCTCCTTATTATCATTATAAGCTTTTGCTTGTTTCTCAGATTTCTCCGTTCGCCTTCAGATCCTTCAGGAATTTAACAAGCTGAACAGCCTCAAGCGGAGCGACAATTACCTTCCAGCCGGGCAGCTTTGCCTCAATGTCTCCCTTAAGAACAGCAACCTTTCCTGGAATGATAAGAGTACGGTTTTTAATCTTAGACTCTACATTCTCCTGGAAGAATGTCGCAACAGAGGTAGCGGAAAGTTTTCCTGCGGCCCATGCAGTCAGAACGGAAAGACCGCCTGCGTCCGAAATAACCAGATTGCAGGGAACGCCGGATCTCTCCAGCTCTCCGGAAACCAGGAAGTATGTCAGAGCGAAATCTACGGTTGTCAGGCAGACAGAATTCTCATCTGCGCCGTTCATCGGATAGATTCCCGGAGCCACCTTCATAGGCTTCTGCGGATCTGTGAACAGATTCTGTCTCAGGCCATACAGCGGAAGAGCCATAGCATAATCCATCTCATCTACAATTACAATGGAGCCGTACTTCATAGTAAAGGTGGCAACCAGTGCTTCCTGCATAGTCTTGTCGTCTGTCAGTCTGTTGACATTTACGATGGAAGGATAGCCGAAAGTACGGTCTCCATCCTTCAGGGCAGCACGACGAACCTGTACGGCAGCTTCGAAGGTAGCCTTTGCAGTATCCATGGTAACGTCCAGGATCAGGTTCTTATTGCCCAGTTTCTCCAGTGCGGCAGTTGTATCATACAGCTCATCCAGGTCTTTTCCGGATACGCCGAGCACAACGCCTGCGTCCGCAGCCAGTTTGCAGAATGCCTCATAATTGGAAGCGTCGGCTCCGTTCAGAACCGGCTTCGTGTCTTTTACAGCATCCAGAGCCGCCTTTGCAACAGCTTCATCCTTAACGCTCAGAATAACCGGGCGCACGGCAGCTGCTTTCTTGGCTATTTCCACATATTTTGCAGCATCGGTTCCCTCTTTATAGTTCACATTCAGGAACTCGGTGTACATACGCTCTCCGATACGCTCATAATCCACCTGGGGAAGTCTCTCCAGTCTGGCGTCAATTTCTGCGTCATCCATGCAGGAGCAGAGATTTGTCGCGTAAAGGGTCTTATTTACAAATGTCTTTTCATGTCTGTAAAGAACAGTCTCTCCGCCAAGAGAATGCTCGCTGTCCCCGGCGCCAACCTTAATAGTCTTCATTGGCGGAGCAGTAGCCTCTGCCAGCTGTGCCAGAGCATCCTCAGACATATACGGGCAGTCGGAAAGCTGCTTAGCGCCCTGCGCAACCTTCATAGAGAAGGCCATACAAGTCGGGCATCCGCACTCTTTGCAGTTTTTCTTTGGTGTTAACTTAAAAATCTGAATACCACTTAATGCCATGATTCTTTATCCTCCTCTAACCGATCACATTAAAGATTTAATAAACTCAGAAATGGTTGCGACAGACTTCGGATGTTTCAGAATAACGGCATCAGAAGCGGAAACCAGACATGCTACAGCGGTCTCCACTTCCATGGCGATTCCTCTTTCCTCAACAGGACCCCAGAATTCCGGTGCATCGCTTTCCTCTGCAGTGGATTCCTTCACAGACCATGTCTCGGATGCTACCGGTGTGATAATCGGCATCTGGAGCATCTTATCATCCTGTCCCAGTGCAGCGGCACGTACACGGTCAAAGGTAGAGATCGTGTAATCAAAGCCGTAGCCTGCAGCTGCGGAACCGGTATTCATAACGATGCTCTGCGCGGACACACCGAGCTGAGTCATAACAACATTCAGCTGCTTGGCAAGGTTGATATCAACAGCAGACTCAGCGCCAACCTTCTGGTTGTAGGCAAGTGCGGCTGCGGCACCGATTGCCTTGTAGTTTTCTTCCTTGGCGGACATCAGCAGAACATTCTTTCCTTCCAGAGCCTGAGCGACCTTCGGCAGAAGCTCTGCATCTTTTTCTACGTTCTTGCTGCCTTCCACTACCAGCGGGCAGGAAATTGCGTCACTTACTTCCTTTGCAATAGCTACCAGCTCTTCTGTGGACTTATTTGCCCCGTTCGGGTCTCCACCGGCAAGCCGGAGAACTACAAAATCTCCGCCGGGCATAGCCTCAGCCTTCTTTGCGATATCCGCAAAGGAAGTGCATCCTGCATAGTAATCCTTTACACCCTGCGGTTCTGCGTCCAGACCAAGATCTGTGATTTCCACACCGACCTTCGGCCCGTCACCCATACTGCCATCGAAGGTGTAGAACGGCATTACATTCTCACCACCAAGTTTAATGGCTTTATCACCGGTACCGATTTCAACGGTACCAATGGAAGCGCTGAATTTGTGTGCTTTACGATTAAACGGCATTTCTTGTTCCTCCTGAAAAATATAGTACTATGAAGCACATGAAAAGAAAGGTATACGCCTGATACCATATCCTTTGCAATTTTACACGAAAACACATTTCGGTGCAAGATGAAATCAAAGGATATGGCCAGGCATACCAGTCATTTTTAATCTGTAAGATATATTTACATCATCGGATCCATGCTAAGTGCAGGATGTCCCTTTTCAGTAAGGAATGCTACCAGCTCCTCCGGGTCGGTGGTAACGGTCTCATCCGCAATCATATCGGTGAAGTTGTCAATTCCGTACAACTCCTTCGCTGTCTTGTTCAGGGCGTCCGCTACCTGATCCTTCAGCTCCTTCGGCATCCATACAATACGTCCGATTCCGCCTTCGGCCTTCATGAATTTCTTGGATGCGATAAAGTGCTTGCCGTGTCCCATAAATCCAGGTGTCTGAACACCGCCGCCTGTCATGGAAGCCAGCTCGGAGAAGGTCATTCCCAGAGGAGTGGTTCCCGCATACTCACGGTTGGCAATGCAGACGCCATTGGAAAATGGCTCAATACCGCAGATACATTCAAAACATCCGCAGGATGTCATCGGCTTCTCCATGATGGAGTACAGGGAAACCTCTTCCAGAGCACCCTGAGAGAGTTTCTTAACAACTTCGTTTACATCCTCGTACTCACCGATTCTCTCATCAATCGGTTTCTCCTTGGTAACAACCTGGCAGGGTCCGCTGGGATCCAGCTCATGAGTAGCTTTTGCGTCGAACCAGGAAACAGCTCCGCAGAGTCCGAGTCTCTCAGGCGTAACAACACATACGTGGCTGGGTGAGAATGCCTGGCACATGATGCAGCTGTAGTAAACATCAACCTTCTCGTCGGTCATGGTTGCCAGCCTCTCATCACGTTTGTCGAATGTCGGTACGGCAATCTCATGACGGATCTTTGTGCAGTCCTCCGGAATGGTGTAAATCTTCACCTGGCACTTATCCACAACAGCGTCGAACTCATTCTTGATCTGCGCATAAAGAACCTCTCCGATATGTTTCAGACGGAAGCCTGCATTATAAGCCTCCTTGCTGATACGCAGGCGGATCATATCACGCTGTCCGGTGTGCATGATTCCCTCGATGCAGTTCAGATAGCTGTGGAATTTACGCTCAAATACAGGCTCGAAGTCAGCCTGCATGCTCTTTCCGGCAACTTCTACAACATAAGCAATCTGCTGTTTGCTTCCCACTTCCATCTCGTCAATGTCGGGTCCGATCAGCTCGATCTTATGATCCTCGATCTCGGAAAGATCCTTCATCTGAACAAGCTCTACACAGTCCACGCGGGAGCCGTCAAACTCAACCTGCATATCACCGCGGCGGATGATCTCGCCCTCGAATGCGGAACCGAAGGATACCGGAATATCAATCTTTGTGATCTTAATCTTAATACCACGTGCCTCGTTGGAAGTTGCGACAAATTTGGAAACATCCTTCTGGACAATCAGGCTCTTCGGAACGCTGAATGTCTCTTCATTTGTAATAACCGGGAATCCAAGAGCAATCGCGCCGGCGCCGCATGCGACAATGACCTCATTCAGCGGTGCGAAAGCATCAACAAAGGCCGGAACACGCTGCTTGGTGTATTCCATCAGTCCTGCCGCGTCGCCCGGTTTAATATTTCCGAAAATCAGGGCCGCACGAATGGCAACAGAAACAACATGGATTACAGAGGTGATGTCCTTTCCAAGCGGGATGACACGGACATTAGCGCCCATCTTAACGCCCTGCTCTGCACACTGGTCAATAATATCTCCGACCAGAGTTACCAGCTGACCCTGAGCCTGATACTCCTTGACGATCGCTGCGCCTTCTTCTGCCGTCGGAGCCTTTCCGATAATAACCGGAACACCGGGGATATCGCCGGTAACAAGCGGAACACCCAGCTCACGAATCGCAGCATCCGGAAGATGTCCGGCACAGGGAGCTTCGTACGGAGTCGGGTTGTCAATATATTTCAGAACCTCGATAAACTCCGCGCAGAGTGCGGTAGCAATGCCGGACATAAATCCGTCATGCAGCCTGGGTTCCCTGGTCATCAGAGTTTTTACAACACCAAGAGCCTCCTTGAGCTCCTTCAGGTTTGTAACCTTGGTTCCAGTTACCGCATAATAACAGGGAAGGCTGTAAGCGGTGCTTGGGAACGAAACTGCCTTGTCCTCGCCGTATTTTGCGATTGCGTCATCAATCGCCTTTTCGGTCAGGCCATAAACAGCGTCATTACCTGCGAAAATCACATCAAGTAAAGTCATTTTGTTACACCTCCGTTTTTTTTCTTTCTTTAATAGAATCAATTCTATTTTTAATGATTGTCACTTCGTCAATCAGCTTTTTGCTGTAGTCATACGGCGAACAGCCCTGCCGGTCGGCATCCATAACCTCCGGATTGTAATGAATAAATCCGAGAAGATTCTCCTCCGGAATCTTCGAGCGGATAAATTCCTCATCTTTCTGATCACGGACTTTGTTGGCAACAACATTAACATCAGTAATCCCCAGCTGGTTAGCCAGACGTTTTACGTTCTTGTATGTCTGGACGCTCCTTGCTCCCGGTTCGATCACAACGATAAACTGATCCATGCCGCTGGTCGTTCCTCTCGCAAGATGCTCCAGACCTGCCTCCATGTCCAGAATGACAACATCATCACTGCGGAGTACCAGATGGCTGATAATCCTCTTCAGCATGACGTGTTCCGGACACACGCAGCCACGCCCCGCCGTATCCACCGTTCCGAGAAGAAGCAGCTTAACGCCGTTTTTCTCCTTGGCATAACGGTCGGGAATATCATCCACTTTCGGGTTCAGCTTATAGATCCTGTTAAAATCGTCCGCGCCGGTTCTTTCCTGGATCAGCTCCCTCATCTGCGTGATGGGAACAATATCTTCCAGTTCTTCATCCGAGAAACCAAGCGCCAGTCCAAGATTCGCGTCCGGATCCACATCTGCCGCAAGCACATGAGCCCCCTCATCTGCATACATGCGGGCCAGGGTGGCAGCGAGGGTCGTCTTTCCGACGCCCCCCTTGCCTGTAACAGCAATTTTCATAAAACAAACTCCTGAGTTATATCTTAAATTCCAAGAGCGGCTCTCTTCTTTTCAATACGCTCGATCATCTCATCGCCAAGCTTGTCGATGTCGGGCTCGAAGGTGTAAGCAGCCTCTACCCAGTCACGGATTCCGCCGGTGAGAAGATTTGTCACCTGATCGGAACCGCTGACCTGCGGAACAACGCCCAGGAAGGTATCAATACCGGTAGCTACCACGTAGTTTCCGATAGAAACGGCTTTCTCGGACATCCACTCCGGCGCGCATCCCACAACAGGAAGCTGGGATACATGGCATCCGGCATCCTTCGCAAGATCAGAAACCAGAACCATCATACGGCTGATATCTACGCAGGATCCCATGTGCAGAACCGGCGGAATATCAGCGAGCTCGCAAACCCTCTTCAGTCCGTCGCCGCAAAGATCCTTTGCCGCCTTGTCCATCAGGCCGACACGGGCAGCTGCCTGTGCGGAACATCCGGAAGCAACAATGATGATATCATTAGCGATCAGCTTCTTCATCAGTCCGATGTGAGCGCTGTCCGGTCTTACCTTCGGGTTATTGCATCCTACCATAGCAACCGCGCCGCGGATAACACCGGAAGTAATGCAGTCTACCAGAGGCTTCAGTGTGCCGGTCTCATCTACCTGAGAGTTGGTTACGGTATCCAGCTGCTTCTTGATAGCTTCTACCGAATATCCGACTGTAGCTTTGGACTTCAGCTGCGGGATATGAACCAACTCCGGTTTTCTGTTCTTGAAATTCAGAACTGCTGTCTTAACAATCTGTTTTGCCTTTTCCGCTGCTGTTCCAACGCTGAATTCGATGTAATCGGAATCCGGCATGCGGCAGATCGGAGAAGTTGTGATGAACTTGGTGTGGAAGCACTTGGACAGGGGTCCGAGAGCCGGGAAGATACACTGAACATCTACGACAATAGCCTCACAGGCGCCGGTCAGTACAACGTTCTCCTGCTGCAGGAAGTTTCCTGCCATCGGAATGCCACGGCGCATTGCAACCTCATTAGAGGTACAGCAGACACCGGAAACGGTAATGCCCTTTGCACCCTGTTCCTTGGCAAGAGCGATCATCTCCGGATCCTCCGCGTAATCGCAGACCAGCTCGGAGAGTGACGGATCATGTCCGTGTACAACAATGTTTACGTTCTCAGCATTCATAACACCCAGGTTGGCTGTGGTATCAATCGGCTTCGGGGTCCCGAACATAACATCCGAGAATTCGGTGCCGGCCATGGAACCGCCCCATCCATCGGAAAGACCCGCACGAAGAGACTGACGGATCAGTGCTTCCGGAAGGGAGGAATTTCCCATGTGTGTCATATGCAGAGAGCAGGAAACCTCGCGGTCAATCGCTCTGGGCTCAATATCTGCCTTTTTCCAGAGTTCCTGGGTATGTGCTTCTGCACGGGAGAGCCATCTCTGTACGCCGAATACCTTTCCATACTCGCCCATAGCCAGATACGCCATCTCATGAGCCAGATCATAGATATCTTTGCCCTCGGTCTCTACACCCCACTCCTTGGCAATACGGATCAGCTTGTCGGGATCTTTGACATGATATGCGCCGTCCGGGGAAGCGTGATACAGTGTCTCGCAGATAGCACGGCCATGATCCGAATGAGTAGCGGCACCGCCAGCTACAAACCGAAGGAAATTACGTCCTACGATACCGTGGGCGTCACAGCCGCAGATTCCTCTCGGAGCCTTCGGTGTGATCCTGCAGGGTCCCATGGAGCAGATCCGGCAGCAGATACCCTGCTCACCGAACTTGCAGTGCGGGGTCTGGTTTTTTACACGGAACTGATACGCGTCCGCGCCGACCTTCGCGCCTGTCTCAAGAAGTCTGGCGGTAGCCGCCTCGTTCTCTTCGTTGGGGATCAATTTGAATTCACTCATCTTTATCCTCCTTCAGATTTATTTTCATTATTGAAAATGAAGTGAATTGAATGTCCATGTACCGGTTCCCATCCGTGCCGGTACCAGTAACTCTATATACTTAACAGACCGGTCCTCCGCATCAGTCTGACCGTATCTGCAAGATATCTGAAACTAACAATAAAGGCCTTTCTATTCCCGATGTCTTCAGATTTCCAGCTTTGCAATAATATCCTTCAGAGCCTTTCTCACCGGGGAATCTTCCGGAAGCCGGATAGTAGGTTTCCCGTCGCAGTCGAATTCGTAAACCGTATCGTCATGAGGAACTACTCCAAGAAGCTCCAGTCCTTCTTTTTCGATTTCCTCTTTTGTTCCCTCGTTCAGTTTTCCCTCCGGAGCCCTGTTGACTATCAGCCCGATCTTCTGCGGATGCATATTGCACTCTGCAATCAGATCACGGATCCTCCCGGCCGCCTGCACGCCTCTGCGGGAGCAGTCACTTACCAGAATAGCCGTCTCCATGCTGGGCAGAATACCGCGGCTGATGTGCTCCATTCCAGCCTCATTGTCAACTACGATATAGTTGTAGCCGCCCTGCAGTTTCTGCAGTTCTGTCTGGAGCAGTCCGTTTACAAAGCAGTAGCAACCCTTTCCCTGGGAACGTCCCATGACAAGGAGGTCATAATCATCTCCCTCCTCAAGCGCGCCCTGCAGCTTAAATTCCGCGTAGTCAGCCTTGCTCATGCCGGACGGGAAATTGCTTCCCGGATCCTGCGCGTGATTGATTTCCTCTCGGATCTCCCCGAGCGTCGGGGGAGCCTCTACCCCCAGAACCTCGTTCAGATTTGAGTTTGCGTCTGCATCCACCGCAAGGATCGGTCCCTTTCCGGTTTCCGCCAGATACTGGATAAGCAGCCCCGTCAGAGTTGTCTTTCCGACTCCGCCCTTTCCGGCAACCGCAATTACATGTGCCATAAAACAAATACCTCCTGTCTGTCAGTCGCAGACCAGCTTAACTACACTGTTGGCCAGATCGACCATAAGAATCCTGCCCTGAATCTTTGTCTCATCGCCGATGATATCGGTAATCGTGACCGTATCGCCGTCCACATCAATTCTGGCCGCATTCTGCATAATGACGGTGTTGTCGCTTTCCTTATATACAGTTGCAAGACACATTGTCTTACGCCTCCTTCTGATGTTCCTTGTAGAGCGTGAGTGCAAGATTAAGCAGCATATTGCCCTTCTGGAATTCTGTTACCCCTTCGCGCATCTGTCTTGCCACATCCTCCATGCCCTTTTTTTCGAGTTCCGCGGCCATCTGGTCAATCTCCGCCGCGTGGTGCTCATTGTGCTGGATCATGTAGGTAAGAAGAGCCAGAGTCTCGTCCTTTTTGCCTTCTGCCCCGGCATGATGCTGCGCATCGCAGTGATCATGGTGATGGCAGTGCGGATGTTCCTCTGCTCCGTGAGGAATCGGATTTCCGTTTTCGTCCTTAATCATATGCATATCGCTGTACTCCTTTGTCTGTTTTTTAACAGAGCCTGATCACACTACAAATTATACATGCTAATTATAAACGATGCCCCCTTTTTTTACAAGAGAACGACTGTCAGTTCCCCCAAGAGGGTTGTTTTTTTTCGTGTACTTTCCGGCATTTTTAACAACAGATGCCAACACTTTGTAGTGTTCCTGCAGATACCGGTCATACAAAATGCTAATCAGAGTAAAACGGTAGAATTAAGAATACCCGAAACGCTTTTTGCTGCATTCCGGGTAAGATAAGATCTGTTATAGTTTTAGAACTGCGCTTAGGACATACTGGCTTCTGGGATAGTTCTTCTGAGAAATATCCTCCAGACGAATCAGATCCAGATCCAGCCACAGCTCCTCTGCGGCTGTCATCATATTGGCAAACATAACACCAAAGTTCAATTCATCCAGTCGGTATCGGCTCATATCCTCCGCCGCATGTTTCTTCGTGTAAATATGAATCTTGCTGTCATATACAACAAAACGCCATGGCTGGATGTTCATGGAAGACGGAGAAAGCCTTGCAGCCTCCAGAAGCTGGCGCATCCACTCCCTGGGAGTCTCCCTGTAGACGCAGAGTTGTTCCAGTGGCAGTCTTTTTGCCTCCGCCTTTTTCCGATAACAGCTTCCTTTAGAAATACCAAAAGCAACCAGCCCGACCAGAACCATATTTCCCTTCGTCTGGAGACTGTGGCTGATGCGGGTGCTTGCCAGAAAACAAGTTCCGTAGCCCTTGGAACATAGATATAGTACCATCTGTTCCATTCTGCATCCCATATTCATCATGCAGCGCGGAGCCTCCTCTGAATAAAAGGCCATATAATAAGGCGCACGCACGCTGAAAAGGCTCAACAGTTTATACTGCCCTTTCCGGTTATCCAGAATGGTAAAGTCCGTTTCCATTCCGCCGAAAAGATCCGGAATCTCTCTGTAATGTCTGCGGAAATCATCAAAAACTTCAGGAGATATTTCATCGTTTGTATAGGTTCTAACCGACTTTCTGCAGAAAATAGCTTCGTATAGATTCAAGGAGATCCTCCTTTCTGCCAAGCCCGGTCCGATCCGGGATTTCCTGCCCCCGGAATCCGGCTTATGGAAACAATCCCAGCATCATGTTTGCCCTGTCCGCAGTAACTGCCTCAACATTATTCAGAAAAATCACGTCCGAAACATGATTGTCCCTGATAAAGGAAGTCAGATCACCGGTGTAATAGCGGTAATCAATGACATATACATTCTGATAATGATCAACCAGGTACGGAACAAAGCAGTTTCCGTAAGACTCTTTCAGAATAACACAAGACGAACCGTCTGTAACAGACGGATTATTGATTACGGAATACGGGTTGTCTCCTCCGATAAAACACATATATTTAGATTCCGTCCCATACCCGGATGCATCCGCGATAATATTCCAGTTGATGACATTTCCGTCCCGCTGTGTAATTGTCATGTCATTAGTGCCCTTTGGCACATAGGCATAAACCGTGTCCGGATTATCCGCCAGTGACTGCGCTCCGTTGCTGTATGTATAAAAGCTTCCCAGAAAGCCGGGGAACTGTTCTTCCGTAAAATAGCTCAGGTCATGCGGCTCTATTCCTTTTTTACTGCAAAACTCCTGATATGCGTACCAGGCTCCTGTCGCCGTCCAGTGGTGATCCGTCCGGAAATAAAGATACTCTCCGTTATGGCTCCTCAGTGTATCGAAAATCGGAACCGATTTTATTCCCGAATCCAGTCTGCCGTAAACATAATTGATCGCATCCTTCTGGTTGGACGCACCCAGTGCCGCCTGGGCACTGTCATCCAGATTGACCCCAAAACTGTTTGGAACAATCATATCATAAATATTCACGCTGCTGTCCAGCTTTGTGCGGACCGTATTCAGCATGGAAGCATAGGTATCTGCATTCTCCTGACTGAAGTAGTAGAGTTCAAACCCCATTCCGTCCGCCACATACACAGTTCCCATGGACTCCGGAACATCATGAATGGTTCCTGTCCCCTCTCCGGCACTGTTACCGGTATTCCCAGAAGAAGAGGAAGAAGAGACTGCATTACCGCCTTCCTGAGAGGAAGCTGTTACCCCCTCTTTTCCCGAAGAAGATTCCGATCCAGTAGTGGGAGCCGGAGTGATGGTCGGAGCCGCCCCGGCCTCATCTGTCGGAATATCATCCGCCTTTCCGGCTGCCGTCCCGTAAATGGCAGAACGCTGAATTCCATACAAATTATTCAGTGAATTCTGTGTCTTGATCATCCCCTCCCGGGCAGGATACGTATCTCCATACCAGGAAACCACGCCGGTGAAGAAGGAACCGTCCATCACCCCGGATAGTGTAAGCGCGGGGAATTTGTCCAGTTCTCTTTTTTCAGCCTCAGATTTTTTAGGCCTTGCCCAAAAGCAGAGCCCGATCACAAAAAGAACACCGAGAAACACAAGAAAAGCCGCTGTCCGGAGACGGCTCCATCTGGCTCTCTTTTCCTTGGACTCCTCCATATATGCTGTAATAGATTCTTTTTTCAACTTTCAGCGCCTCTCAAAGCTTAAAACTGATTATACAAAAACGGACGGAAAGAGCTTCCGGTCAAAGCAATGACAGAAAGAAGCAGCAACAGAACCGCGAGAACCGTTTTGGTTCCGTAGAAAATTCCTTTGTTCCACCGTCTTTCCTGGAACACCCAGCGAAGTCTTCTTCCCAGCATCCGAAAAACCGGCGTGCATGCCAGAATACTGAAAATCAGGAAAAAGATATTATTTTCAAAACTAATCGCTACAGCAGAAGAAGAAAACCCGGCGGAAGTAATTCCGAAAAATCCCTTCAGCGCCGCTCCCAGCTGGCCGAAATCCGAGAAGCGGAAAAAGATCCAGCCCAAGTTAAAAACAAAAACAGCATACACGTGCTTCAGAACCGGGTTCCATTGGAACATATCTCTCCTGGTTAGATACCTTTCAAAAAGAAGAAAAGCAAAATAAAACAGACCCCACAGAACAAAATTCCAGCTTGCCCCGTGCCACAGTCCTGTGAGTGCCCAGACCGCCAGAAGATTCAGAACCGTTCGCTTCTCTCCCTTTCTGTTCCCGCCGAGAGGAATGTAAACATAGTCACGGAAAAAAGTACTCAGCGAGATATGCCATCTTCTCCAGAAATCCTTAACCGAATCAGCCAGATACGGATAATTAAAGTTCTCCATGTAGCGGAACCCCGCCATCTGTCCGAGACCGATCGCCATATCGGTGTAGGCGGAAAAATCCAGATACATCTGCAGCGTGAAGAAGACAGAGCCGAGCCAGATTCCCGTTACAGGCATAGCCGAAACAGAGCCGCCGAGAGGCAGAAGGTTGTCCGCCAGTTCCCCACAATGATCCGCCAGAATCGTTTTTTTCGACAACCCGATGCAGAATCTCCAGATCCCTGCGGACAAAGACTGCCAGCTGCAGTTTCTCTCCGTAAACTGCGGAAGCAGATCCCCATACCGGATAATCGGTCCCTGGAGAACATGATGAAAGCAGGCCGTATACATAAGCAGATTTGCGTAATTGTTTTCCGCACCGATCTTTCCTGTGTAAACATCGGCTACATAAGAAATCAGCTTGAATGTATAGAAGGAGATCCCCAACGGCATCGCCATCTTTATTACTTTCATATTTGTGTGAAAGAGCTGATTCAGACTAGTCCCGAAAAACCCCGAATATTTAAAAATACCGAGAACAAAAAGAAAAATGGCAGCTGAGAGAATCAGATCTATCTTCTTTCTCAGGGGAAGCCTCTCATTCTGCACGATACGGATCCCCATGATCCACCCGACCGCAGTCATTACCAGAAGAAGGAATAAATACTGAATGCCTCCGAATGCATAAAAAAGCAGTGAGGCAAGAAGAAGCACCCTGTTTTTTTTCTGAATTTCGGGCGCACAAACATAGACTACCAGATATACCGGCAGAAACACTGCGATAAAAAACAAACTGGAAAATTGCATAACTCTCCCCTTATCAATCTTCCCCTGAACTCTCCCTGCAGAAGATATGCTACTGTTTTCCGCAGGGAGTGTCAAGAACGATTACCGCATTATTTTTTCTTGTTTTCCCTTATGTTACTGATATGAAGTGACCTCCTTATTCCCAATCCATCGCATGGATTGCAGCCCTCTCCACTTCAAGTCCCTTTTTGTAACGCTCTGTAAAAGTTTCGTATCCCTGCACATCCGCCGGATCCGCCATGACAGTGGTTCCCTGCATTCCGGAAAAAATCTTCTGATCCAGATATTCTTCCAGCGTCATTCCCTTTCCGTCCGCAAGATAAGCCGCCAGAAGAGCAATCCCCCAGGCTCCTCCTTCGTTCGCCGTATCCATGACAGTAACTGGAGCATTGATAGAAGCGGAAAGATATCGCTGTGCAACTCCCTTTGTCTTGAACAGTCCGCCGTGCCCGGTCAGTCTGTCTATTTTCACTTCCTCATCCTTCATCAGGATATCCATGCCAAGCTTCACTGCTCCCAGGGAAGTATACAGATTTACTCTCATAAAATTCGCCAGATTGAACCTGCTGGACGGGGTGCGCAGAAAAGCAAGCCTGCCTTCATTGATCATTGTCACATTTTCACCGGAATAATACCCGTATGCCATCAGGCCTCCGCAGTCCGGATCCCCGTCCAGAGAATGTGTGTAAAGCTTCTGGAAAAGCTCTCCTGTATCTGCCTGAATCCCCATCAGGTCACAAAATTCCCTGAAGATACCCACCCAGGCATTCAGGTCGGAGGTTCCGTTGTTCGCGTGCGACATGGCGCAGGGATAGCCTGTCGGCGTTGTTACCATATCAATTTCCCTGTGCAGCTTCCGAAGCGGTTTTTCCAGAACGATCATGGCAAAGGTACTGGTGCCGGCGGAAACATTGCCTGTGCGGACGGCAACAGAATTGGTAGCGACCATTCCGGTTCCGGCGTCTCCCTCCGGAGGACAGAGCGGGATTCCTGCCTCCAGCTGTCCGCTCTCATCCAGAAACGCAGCCCCTTCCTCCGTCAGAAAACCTGCCTGCTCTCCCGCGGAAAGTACTTTCGGGAAAATATCGCGAAGCTTCCATGAGAAATGGTATTTCTCAATCAGCTGGTCAAACTGTTCCACCATCTGCTGATCGTAATCCTTCTTCGCGGAGTCTATGGGGAACATTCCCGCCGCGTCGCCGATTCCGAGAACACGCTCTCCCGTCAGAAGTCTGTGAATATATCCAGAAAGGGTCACAACATAATCCAGATTTTTCACATGCTCCTCTCCGTCCAGAATTCTCTGATACAGGTGTGCAATGCTCCAGCGGAGGGGAATATTAAACTGAAACAGCTCGGTCAGCTCGTCCGCCGCCTTCTGTGTATTGGTATTTCTCCATGTCTGGAAAGGAGCCAGCTGTCTGCCCTTTGCATCCAGCGCCATATACCCGTGCATCATGGCGCTGATCCCGATAGCACCTGTCCTTTTCAGCGTAACTCCATATTTCGCTTTTACTTCTTCCCGAAGAGACGAATAGCTTCCCCGCAGTCCTGCATGAATATCTTCCAGACTGTACGTCCAGATTCCGTTTTTCAGGGAATTCTCCCAATCATAAAACCCGACCGCGAGAACTGTTCCCGAAAAATCTGTGAGCACCGATTTAATTCTGGTAGAGCCCAGCTCAATACCCAGAGCGGTCTGCCCCTGCAAAATAACCTGCGCACCGTTTTCCTTGTTCATGTTATTTACCTGCCTTTCTGTCTGTTGACCGTCCCGGATCTTATATCCGATCAGTTCCACCATTTCTCCATTTGCTTAATTTTTCAGCTACACCGTCAAAAGTACACTTCTCCAGCCACTTATGATTAAACATATTTCCGCTAAATTACTTTTCCGGATACTGCCTCTAATTTTAGCAGAATCTCAAAAATTACAAAAGATCATCTGTGCTTTTTCTCCTTTATCTGCCAGGAAGCGGAACAGAGAAAAAGCAGGATCTCTGCCGCCGTCACTGCCGCATATACACCCGTAAGCTTCATAAAATATGGCAGGATCAGAAGAAAAACCGCCGGAAAAACAAATGCCCGGCAGACTGCTATAACAGAAGATGCCGTTCGCTGCATCACAGACTGAAGATAATAAATAGAAACCACCAGATATCCGAGAAAAAGAAAACTGATAAAATAAATTCTGATAAATGCAGGAGCCGCTGATTCCGCCTCCGGAGTCGCCTTCATAAAAAGACGCACAATCTGTACCGGGAACAGTTCTCCCAGCAGAGTAAAAGCAGCTCCCATGAGAAAGGCCGTCCTGACAGCGTATTTCCGGAATTCCAGAACCCGGCCGCGATTTCCCGCCCCATAATTAATGGACACTCCAGGCTGTATGGTCTGCCCGACACCGGAAAACAGAGCCTGGAACAAAATAGCGATGGTGTTTATCACTCCATATACACCGAGAACAGCCGTCCCTCCATACTTAATAATCTGATTGTTCATCAGAAATGACAGAAAGACATTTCCCAAATCCAATACAGAAGCCGAAATACCTGTAGAGACAATTTTCCCCATCATTTTTACCGGTTGGGAAAAACTTACAAGGCGCAGATGATTCCTATCGGTACAGAAATGTGAAAGCATAATCACACACTGAACAAAAGTTCCGATTACAGTGGCAACAGCGGCTCCCTTAACCCCCATACCGAATGGAAATACCAGCAGCCAGTCCAGAAACATATTGACACCGCCGCCGACTACTACCGCAGCAAGAGCCCTGTGAGGGTCTCCATCCATGCGAAGAAAAGAAGCCAAAAAATCCGGGGCAACAATAACAGGGAAAAACCGGATGATCCAGATGCCGTATTCCGACGCTGCAGGAAGTACCTCCTCGCTTGCCCCGAAAAAAGCAAATATTTCCCGGTACCATATCCGGAAAACCACCCAGGCTGCCAGCGTCATGACACAGCACAAAGTCAGAGAGGCTGTAAAATATTCATTCGCCTTCTTTCCATCTCCGGTACCTATCGTATTGCCAAACCTTACGCTTCCCCCTGTTGCGCACAGAAAAGCAATCACGATCATAATCACGTACACCGGATTTACAACAGCGATTGCCGCCGTACCGACGGGTCCCGCATACTGTCCGACAGCCATGGTATCGACAATGCTGTATATTGACATCGCCAGCGCGGATCCGAGCGTCGGAAAAAGATACTTCTTATAGATTCTTTTTACATCAGATTTCAGAAAGTCCATCAAACACCTCGTCCGTCTTATCATTCTGCAAGTTCTCAGTACTCTTCCTGCATAAGCCCCAAACAAAAATAAAGGTATCTCAGAAACTGCCGTTTTCTTCCGCATCGCGGAAACAGCTCTGAAACGCCTCTATCTGAGATACTGTTGTAATGTTTTTTTCTTATTAATCAACTTATAAAGCTGTACGAAACATTTCTATCATAACATTTTTTCATCAGAAATAACAGTTCCCTACATGTTGTCTGTATGCTTTGAGATCTTATACGCATCAATCTGAGCCGGATCCGTCTTCTCGATGAAACCCGTATACCAGATAATTACTTCATCTTTAGTATACAATGCCGCTGAACAACCTGATCATTCAGCGGCATTTTTACGTCATTTTGGAAATTACGGCGGCAAATCCGGCATTTACACTCCTTAACCCAAAATGCACACTGGGTCTGTATTTCCTCGTTTCATACAGATGGGTGCACTGGGTGTATGCAAACTATCACACCTG
>CACVSR010000023.1 GCA_902756775.1 uncultured Lachnospiraceae bacterium
GAAAAATGTACGGGATGTGGCGCCTGCGCGGAGGCCTGCCACGAGGGCGCCATTGCCATGATTGACGGAAAAGCCCGGCTGATCCGGGATGATTACTGCGACGGTCTTGGGGACTGCCTTCCGGAGTGTCCGGCAGGCGCCATTTCCATTATAGAGAGAGAGGCGCAGGACTATGACCGGGCAGCGGTAGAAAAGCATATGGCAGAAAACCGCGGGGCAGAAAAAGCCTGTCCTACGGGACACGCCGGACACGGATGCCCCGGAAGCATGGCAAGAACCATCCTCCGCGATGAGCAGGAAAATTCCCCTCACAGTCAGAATTCCACCGGTACTTCTTCCGCAGAGGATTCCCTCCGGAACGCTCCGGCCAGCCGTCTGCAGAACTGGCCGGTTCAGATAAAGCTTGCCCCTGTCCATGCCCCTTATTTTGAAAACGCAAACCTTCTGGTCGCGGCGGATTGTACGGCTTATGCCTATGCCCGTTTTCACGAAGACTTTATAAAAAACCGTGTCGCCCTGATCGGATGCCCGAAGCTGGACGACACGGATTATTCGGAAAAGCTGTCCGCCATACTGGAGGAGAACAGCATAAAAAGTCTGACGATTGTCCGCATGGAGGTTCCCTGCTGCGGCGGAATCGAGTACATGGCCACCGAGGCTCTGAAGCAGAGCGGCAAATTCATCCCCTGGAGAGTCGTAACCATCAGCGTGGATGGCCAGATTCTGGACGAGTAAACACTCAGGCCGTCAGGAAATCCGTCTGCGCAGTTCATCCTCTACAAAATCAACAATGTACCACAGGGTCTCGTAGTGCATGAACTGGAGGGAGTTCTTGTCCCACAGAAACTGGATGTTTGGCGGGAATTCCTCATCTCCGTCCCAAAATTCAAACCAGAAAGGGAAAAAGTCAAAAACAGGAAGGATATAGCTGACATCAGCTCCTTTCTGTTTTTTTCCGCCCATTTCCTCACAGGCCCGGCACATTTCCGCTGTTTTTCCCGAAAAAGGCTCCAGAACCCGTCCGGTCATCAGTCTCTGCGTATGGCCCGCACCGATAATGCCTCCCAGACCGGAGAGGCTTTCCCACTGGCCTGTCAGAGGGGGCAGCTCCGGAAGCTTTTCCGAATAGCAGAGCATATCATAGATCGACATGGTTTCCGAATGCCCTGCCCTTTCGCTGCTTCCCCTTCTGGTAATAACCCCGCTTTTTCTGGCTATCTCATATTCCCGGTTCATAAACCGGATAAACAGATAATTTTCATCATTCTCCAGATGATATTTCCGGATCATGGAGCCCTGGTCATACTTCAGAAAAAGTTTCCGGGAATCCTCCATCATCTGCGCATAATTTCCGCACATTACCTTCTCCTTCTTCAGCCTTCTACCACAAGGTAGCGGCCATCTCCGACATCAAAGACCTCTGCCTCTTCCAGCACGTCTGCGCCCTCCAGGTCAATGCCTTCCTCCTGGAAATAGTCCTTCACCTCCTGTCTGGAATGAAGCACTACCGCCAGCGTATCCTCCAGAAAAAAAGCCGCCTCTTCCTCTGTGTCTGCAACCGGCTCCGGGAACAGCTGAAGCTGGTTATCCAGAAAACACTGCAGCACCTTCTGATCAAATTCCATGATGTTCCTTTCCTCCTTTGTCTTGATCTCCGTACTTTTAATATTTCGGACCTCGTTTCTGCTTCAGGGTCATAACAAAATCATACAGGAAGGATCCCGTTTTGCCAACTGCCGGATACTCATCCTTCCCGATTTCCAGCATACACGACTGAAAAGCATTGATAATCCGTGTGCCTGACGGATGCCGGATTTCCCTCTCAAAGGAACCCGGCAGGTAGGTCTTGTGCACATGGCCGTGGATCATATAGGCGGGATGGTATTTGTCCAGCAGCCGGTTAAAGCATTCGAATCCCTGATGGGGCAGATCATCCATGTCGCCGAAGCCCTTTGCCGGCGCATGCGACACCAGAATGTCAAACCCGTTCCGCAGGGTAATCTCGCGGTTTACCTTAGAAATCCGGGAGGACATTTCGCTCTCCGTGTACATAAACGGAGCATCCGGCCGGTAGCGCATGGATCCTCCCAGTCCCAGGAGACGCAGCCCCTTATAATCATACACCCGGTTCTCGATACAGATACATCCTTCGGGAGGGTTCTCCAGGTATTTTCTGTCATGATTCCCGTTCACATACAGCAGGGGGCAATTGGTCATCGTCACCAGGAATTCCAGATACTTCGGATCCAGATCGCCGCAGGAAATAATCAGATCCACTCCCTCCACTTTGTCCTTTGTAAAATAGTCCCAGAGAGACCTGCTCTCCTCGTCCGAAATTGCCAGAATCTTCATTTTACCGCTTCAATTCCTATCTTTACCATTGTACTGCGGACGCTGTCCACCATCTCTTCTTCGGAAGGAATGCTTCCTTCCACGTTGTCATTCAGCCAGTTCATCTTAATAATCTGCCCGCTTTCCAGCGAGGGCGCCCCCTCTCCGGAGATCATGCCCGTCTGGCTGTGAAGCTCGCCCCGGAAAGGATCAATCCGATGGCTTACAATACCGGATCGGAAAAGTTTCAGCATTTTTCTGGAATAATAGGGCAGCTCATCGGAATGAATCACATCAATCACTCCGGCCTCCAGGCCAAACCAATAGTTCACCGGCTGGTTTTTTCCTGCCTGTTCCCTGGCATTCCACCCACCGTTCAGAATGATGTTCAAAATCATCCTGTAATACTTTCCCCAGTGAAGTATCGGAGCCGCCAGGTTTTTGATGCTGCCGTCCCCTTCGATCCGGTATACGCCGTATTTTCTCCCCGGATCCTGCGGCCGTATGCTGTCCGGCCCGGAAATAATCCGCAGTCCCTCCTCTTCCAGCTCCTTCTCCCAGCAGGAATTTTTCTTCCCGGACCATTTCAGGATAATCCGCGCTCCGGGGTCAATCATGGCTGCTCCGATCGCAAAGGCGTTGATGTTTGCCAGGCTTCCGTAGATCGGATAATCCGCTACATAACCGATCCGGTGATCCTCCGCAAAGGAAGCCGCCAGAGCCCCCATCAAGAACTTTGCCTCGTAGGTTTTCGGATAATAGGTTCTTACGGCGCTGCTCATCAGGCTGATGGAGCAGTTCAGGATTTTCATCTCCGGATATTTCACCGCGGCGCGCATGGCCGCGTCCATCATATCCGCAGACGTGGTAAACACCACTGCGTCCCGGTCTGCCGCCGCCGCTTCAAATGCTTTATCTATCTTATCATCTGTCCTGCAGTTTTCAAAGGAAATTGCATCCACGATCCCGTCAAATACCGTGTTCACTTCATTTCTTCCCAGCTCATGGCTGTACACCCACCTGGATTCCTCCGCCGTCTTTGCGTGAAGGAACGCCACACGGAGAGGCTTCTCCCTGGTGTAAACCGGTCTGGTAAGCGTGTCCAGAACACCGGCACCTTTTCCGATGCTGGAGGAATCCTCAATCAGCGCAATATCCCTGTCGTAAGTGATGCTCTGCAGTTCATCCCACATGCGGCCGAGGTTTTTCCCGATCTCCGCCGGCGTCTCGCTGTCGGGTAATACCCCCTTGTAAATACTCAGATACAGAAGAAAAGCGTCTCCGGTCGTAAGCGAGAGCCTCTCCCCTCCCTTTTCCAGAAAGCATTTCTCAAAAGTCCGGAAATCCGAGCGCAGATCCTCAATTTTTGTCTCCGGCCACGGCTGTTCCAGATTTTCCCCGTAGACAGAGGCCAGCTTCGCATAACTTCCCTTGCTGCTGCATTCGATGCCGTACAGTCCGGTCACACGGAAGAAATCCAGAAATTCATAGTAGGCCTGAATCTCCCTGTCCTCTGTTTTTTTCGGAAGGATCCTCCGGACATCGGCCGTAATACCAAGGGCGCCGATGTACCGGAGCACAGAAACCCTCTTATTTCCCTCCTGCACATAAAACCGGTGCATATATTCATAGACCAGAACGGCATCACGGATTCCTTCCGCCGCCTGGATATCCACCAGTCTGGACCACTTCTGCGCAAATTCCGTCTTTGGTTCCAGGAGCGGCATAAAGTTGCAGGCAAAAGAATTCTGTCTGCCTGCCGTAACCGTGCCCACAACCATGGACAGGGGGATTTCCTTTACCCCCACACTGATTTTCGGCAGGGTCTCATATTCCGGAAGAAAGCTGTCCAGTGAAATCAGATATGGAAATTGACCGCTTGCGACCGCTTTCCGATAAGCCCTCTCTCCCAGCTTTCTTGCTTTACTGTAATCCTCTGTCATCAGACACCTCCGATTTTTCCGCAAACTTCAAACAATTTCTGCTATCCGGCAGCAGATATTTCTCTTCCGGAGATGATGGTACCATACCCGGAGGGCTTCTGAACATAGTGAACCCTACAGAATAGCGGTTTTATTTCCGGTTCTGATACGTTATACTGTATAAGCTGTGGTTTCTGAATCTGCAGTTGTTCTGTTTTCGACGCAGAACAATCCTGACCGCTGATGCAGCCTGCAGCGTCCGCCGGCGGAACCTTCCATGCCCGCTGACTAAATCATAAAGAAAAGAGAGGAAATTAAAGATGAATGCAGTTCTCTATGGCGTCGGTGTCGGTCCCGGAGATCCGGAGCTGATGACTCTGAAGGCATGCCGCCTGATCCGGGAAAACGATATTATAGCGGTTCCGGGAAAAGATCCGAAGGAGACCGTCGCCTATAAAATAGCCGTTCAGGCTGTGCCTGAACTGGCGGACAAAACACTAGTCCCCGTCTACATGCCCATGGTAATGAATAAGGAAGAACAGCGGAAAAATCACCTGGCAGGAGCCCGGCTTCTGGAATTCTGGCTGGACAAGGGCAAAAATGTAGTGTTTCTGACACTGGGGGATTCCACCATCTATTGCACATTCAGCTATCTGCAGGAGATTGTGGAGGCGGACGGTTATTCCACCGCACTGGTAAATGGAATCCCTTCCTTCTGCGCCGCTGCCGCGCGGCTGAACACCTCCCTTACGATCTGGCAGGAGCCGCTTCATGTCATTCCGGCGACCCAGAGTCTGGGACAGAAGCTGGATCTTCCGGGCAACTACGTGCTGATGAAATCCGCCAGCCATATGGCGGAAGTAAAGCAGATGATCCGGGAGAGCGGGCGCACCGCGATGGCGGTGGAGAACTGCAGCATGCCCGGCGAGAAGGTATACCGCAGCCTGGAGGAGATTCCGGACAGCGCCGGGTACTTCTCTCTTATCATCGTAAAAGAAAATAAAGCGTAATGATAGAAATCAAAGATCTAACAAAAAAATTCCAGGACTTTACCGCTGTGGACCACCTGAATCTGACGGTCCGGACAGGGGAGTTCTTCGGCCTTCTGGGGCCGAACGGAGCCGGAAAGACGACGACCATCAGCATGATGTCCACGGTTCTTCTCCCCACCTCCGGCCAGATTCTGATTGACGGCAGGCCTTTGACCCGCTCCGCTTCGGAACAGAAGAGAAAGCTGAGCGTCATTACACAGGAATATTCCATGCGCCAGGATATGACCATGGATGAGGTCATGGAGTACCAGGGCCGTCTCTACTACATGCCCCGGAAGCTGATCCGGCAGAAAACCGAAGAGCTTCTTTCCTTCACCGGGCTTCTGGATTTCCGGAAAAGGACGGTCCGCCACCTCTCCGGAGGAATGAAGCGGAAGCTGATGATCTGCCGCGCGCTGATGATCGACCCCGAAATTCTTCTTCTGGATGAGCCGACGGCAGGCATGGACGCTCTCTCCCGCCGGCAGATGTGGAACCTTCTGCGAAAACTGAACAACCATAACATGACCATTATCCTGACCACACACTATATGGAAGAGGCGCAGTCTCTCTGTGAGCGGGTTGCCCTGATGGAAAAAGGCCGGCTGGATAAGGTAGACACGCCTGCCAATCTGATCCGGGAACTGGGAGCCTACGCCGTGGACGAGACCTCCAGCGGACAGATGCTGCAGAGCCGGTACTTCCAGAACCGTGCGGAGGCCATTGCCTGGCTCTCCGATCGGGGAGAAGACGCTTCCTTCCGCAGCACGACGCTGGAGGATGTCTTTGTGGAACGTATGGGTCATCATCTGGAGAAAAAATAGGCATGGGAATACTGACTGTACTTTGGGAAAAATGGACAGAGTTCAAGCGTGATTTCTATAAAATCACACTGGCAGCCATGATGGCGCCGCTGATGTATCTGGTTATTTTCGGACTGGGCATTCAGACCACCTCACACGGAGAGCCCTATCTGAATTATCTGATCCCCGGCGTCGTAGCCATGTCCACCATGACAGGGAGCTTCAGCGCCGTGGCTCAGAACATGAGCGTACAGAGGCTCTACGAGAAAGCGCTGGATCAGGTCATGGTTTCTCCTACGCCTCTCTGGCAGTTTATTGTCGGCCAGATCATCGGCGGAGCACTTCGCGGTATGTATTCTGCCGGCATCATCCTGCTTCTGACGCTTCCCATCCACACCGGGCTGATTTACAACGGATGGTCCTTCCTCATCATGTTTCTGAACGGAATGGTCTTTGCCACGATTGCGCTGGTTCTGTCCTTCCTTGCAAAAAGCTACACGGATGCCCCGCGCTATCAGGCCTATATCATTATGCCGATGTCATTTCTGTGCAACACTTTTTTTTCCACAGATTCCATGCCTGAAGGTTTCCGGCAGGCGGTGAATGCGCTGCCCCTCTCGCAGGCCAGCAGCATGATACGGGGGATCGCCACAGAAAACGGATTCAGCCCGTGGGGAATCGGAATTCTTCTGATTTACCTGGCGGTTTTCTCCGTTATTTCCTTCCTGTTTATTTACAGGAAAAAGAACCTCTGACAAAACAGACAGGATGTGCGCCATGATAAAAGCAACAATCAAAAAAGGAATGCTGGCATTTTTGACGTTCTGCTGCCTCCTCAGTCCGCTTCCGGTCTATGGGGCGGAAGGATATGAGGATGTGGCAAAAAGCAGTGAAACGGCCGGCGCAAAGAACGTCCTCCAGTACGGCATGCTTCCGGTATACGGCCGTGATGTACAGGACGGCACCTATGACATCGAGGTAAAATCAAGTTCCTCCTTTTTCCGGATTCAGGAAGCCCGGCTTACGGTAAAAGACGGAAAGATGTCTGCCGTCCTTCAGCTTTACAGCGAGAGCTACGAGTATGTCTATCCGGGCTCCGCCGCCGAAGCTGCAGGCGCCCCGCTGGAGGATTACATTTCTTTTCAGGAAACAGATACCGGAAGCCAGTTCACCCTGCCTGTGGAAGCGCTGGACGCAGAGATCCCCTGCGCCGCATTTTCCGTAAGGAGAAAAAAATGGTATGACCGGACTCTGGTGTTTTACGCCGCCTCTCTTCCCTCAAACGCGCTGAAAATTACGCTGCCGGATTACGATTTGATAGAAAAAGCCCTGGAGGATTCCGGCCTGACAGAGCAGGCTGAAGAGGAACAGCAAAAAACCGTGAATGCGGGCTCTGCTTCCTCCGATGCGCAGAAGCAGTCACCCCCCCCTGAATGGGTTTCCTCCGGAGGCACGGACAATTCCTCCGGGGAGAGCATTTCCTCCGGCAGCGCTGACACTTCTTCCGGGAAGAGCATTTCCAGCCGCGAGGAGGTCTTCGCCCTTGCCTCGGACGACGCGATGTCCATAGACAGGCCGGACGGAGAATATTCCATTGATGTGGATCTGGCCGGCGGAAGTGGAAGGGCCTCTATCAGCTCTCCGACCCTTCTGATTGTCCACAACGGAAAAGCCTACGCAAAGCTTCTCTGGAGCAGCACCTACTATGACTGGATGAAAGTCGGAAACCACACCTACCTGAACAATTCCACCGACGGAGGGAATTCCACATTTGTCATCCCCGTCTCCGCCATGGACGAGGCGATTCCGGTCATTGCAGACACCACCTCCATGGGGGATCCCGTTGCCATAGATTACGTCCTGACCTTCTACTCGGAAAACATCGGAAACAAGGGACAGATCCCCCAGGAAGCCGCCAAAAAAGTAATCGTCGCCGCCGTACTGATCATTGTGGCAGGCGGAATCCTGAACCTGTTGATCAAGAGAAAACGGCGCGGATGAAGAACCAAAAAGTGAATAAATATATCCCCGGCAGAGGCCGGGGATATATTTATTCACCATTCACCGTTTTTCAGAACCTGAACACTGCCGCGCCGAACGGCGGAAGGTCATAGGCAACATGATAAGGCTGGTTATCGCACTCACCCTCCAGCGCCTTATAGGTGTCGGGCACGTTGTGATCTCCTCCGTACTTGACGCTGCCGCTGTCCAGAATCAGCTTCAGCGTCTTCTTTTCGGGAAGACCAAAGACAAAATCCGGATGTGCGACCGGCGTAAAGCTCATGATAAAGACCAGATTGTCTCTCCCGGTCGGGGACCAGCGGATAAAGCTGAAAATACTGCGGTCCGCATCGTTGGCGTTGATCCAGCTGAAGCCCTCGTACCCGCTGTCATTCGCGTAGAGCGCCTTGTATTTCCGGTACATCATCAGGAGATCCCGGACATAGGCCTGGAGATGCTCGTTTTTCTTGTCCCTGAGAAGGAACCAGTCAATTTCCCTCTCCTCACTCCACTCCCGGTACTGACCGATGTCCTGCCCCATAAAGAGCAGCTTCTTGCCGGGATGTCCGAACATATATGTGTACCCGGCCTTCAGATTTTCAAATTTTTCCTCATCCTCGCCCGGCATCTTGCTGATCATGGAACGCTTCAGATGCACAACCTCGTCATGAGAGAGTACCAGGATATAATTCTCGCTGAATGCATAGGTCATGGCGAATGTCATCTTGTTGTGATTAAACTTGCGGAAATAAGGATCCAGCTGCATGTACTCCAGAAAATCATGCATCCATCCCATGTTCCACTTAAAGGTAAAACCTAATCCGTCATCTTCCACGCTTCCGGTCACCTTCGGCCATGCCGTGGATTCCTCCGCGATCATCATGACGCCGTGGTTTCTTCCCGTCACCAGAGAATTCAAATGCTTAAAGAATTCTATCGCCTCCAGATTCTGGTTGCCGCCGTACTTGTTCGGAATCCATTCCCCGTCCTTGCGTCCGTAATCCAGATAGAGCATGGAAGCAACCGCGTCTACCCGGAGTCCGTCGATGTGATATTCTTCCACCCAGTAAAGGGCATTGGCAAGAAGGAAATTCTTGACCTCCGGGCGTCCGTAATTGAAAATCTTGGTTCCCCAGTCCGGATGCTCCCCCTGTCTGGGATCCGCGTGCTCGTAGACCGCATCGCCGTCAAAGTCCGCAAGCCCCTGCTCGTCTTTCGGAAAATGAGCCGGCACCCAGTCCAGAATAACGCCTATTTTGTTTTTGTGAAGATAATCGATCAGGAATTTAAAATCCTGCGGAGTCCCATATCGGGATGTCGGCGCATAATACCCTGTTACCTGATAGCCCCAGGAGGCATCCAGAGGATGTTCCGCAATTCCCATAAGCTCTACATGTGTGTAGCCCATGTCCCTGACATATTCCACAATCCTTTTGGCAAACTCTCTGTAATTATAAAATCCCTCCGGATTCTCCTCCGAGTAGGGATGCTTCATCCAGCTGCCGGGATGTACCTCATAGATGGAAAGTGCGGATGTTTTCGGGACAAACTTTTCCCTGTTTTTCAGCCATGCCGCGTCTCCCCATTTATAGGAAATATCCGCAATACGGGAAGCTGTTCCGGGCCGTTTCTCCGCCCAGAAGGCATAAGGATCGGCCTTGTAGAGTTTTCTCCCGTCGCGGGCAATGATGAGATATTTGTACATCTGCCCGACCTCCGCGCCGGGAACAAATATCTCAAAGATACCCATGTCAGCGATCTTCTTCATGGGATTGGCTTTCTCGTTCCAGCAGTTAAACTCTCCGATCACATAGACCGCCACGGCATTCGGCGCCCAGACCGTAAACCAGGTACCGGGCTCTCCGTTCACCACAGCTGTGTGCGCGCCCATTTTTTTATACAGTTCATAATGCGTCGCCTGTCCGAAAAGATACTGGTCCAGATCACTAAAAATATGGGGATCCTTCTGTATCTTCTTCTCCGGCTCCGGTTTTACTGCCCCTGCTGCTGCCTTCGCGGCTGCCGCCTTTGCAGCCTTCCCCGTTGTCTCGACAGCTTTTTTCGCCGCCGCTGCGACCGTCTTTCCGGTCTTTTTCGGTACTGCCTTATTCGCCATATTTTCATCTCCTTTAAGGATGTAATCGATAGCTTCATCATAACACAAAAAGGAGCTGTCTGTAACAGTTTTTCCTTCTTCCAAAGCGGCAGACAGATTTTTTCAGACCATGTCCGGAAGCACAGACAGAACCATGGCGGGAGAGCCGACAGCCACGCTGCGTTTTTTCAGAACACAGCCGGACATACAGCTCCGGAAAGGAAGAGCTGCCGAAGCGGAACCTGAAATCTGTCCACCAGAAATACGGCGGCCAGAAGCAGGGCAAGGAATAACAGCAGACGGACAAAATGCACAAACCTCCAGTAGCCTGCCTTCTGCCCGTATCTGGCCCGGATCCTCCACCTCCAGCTGTAGGTGCTTCCCTTTTTCTGATTGCATTTGTAACAGCAGGGTACCAGATTATCCAGGTCATTGACCCCGTTCTCATATCTTCTGTCTATCAGACGCTGGGCCTTCTTCGATGATTTAGCCGCATCCACCGGAATGACATGATCCACTGTCATTTTATCCGGACGGATTTTTTTCCCGCAGTAGACGCAGCGGTATTTTCCGTTTTCGGGGGGATACGCCTTCATAAAGCGGTACCGGTAGGTTCCGGATCTTCCGTAGCGTTTCCGGTACATCCGTGCCCGGTATCCGTATTTTTCCGCCTTCCTCAGCCTTTTCGCGGCCTTTCTTTTTCCGTACTCCGCCTGATAGGTACCGGAGGAAGTTTCAGAGAAATCCCGGAACCTCCACCTGCGGAATTTCCTTCCGGACGGAACATGTAGTTCCACGATATATATTTCCCGGTCGTCCATAACTCCTACTTTATTCTCCCTGCGTCAGCAGGCAACGGTCCGTTCCTGTCTGCCTCTGCGTCCAGGAAACACAGCAGGGTGCCTCCATTCCCTCCTGAAAAGGGTCTGAATGCGCCCTGCTGTCCGAACAGAATGAATACCTGATTTTCAAAGCTTTATCTGCACAAGTGGAGGAAAGCGCACCTCTGTGTGGCCTGTACAAGTGAGAAATGGGAAGAATCCCTTTCAAACCGCAGATAAAGCGCGGTAAAGTGGAGATCTTCAGATTTCCAGCAGGCTGCTGTAAACCTGCAGCGCGCCCTCTGTATCGTGTGCCAGGACACGCTTTGCCAGCACTTTTCCAAGCTGAACACCTTCCTGGTCAAAGCTGTTGACGTTCCACAGGAATCCCTGGAACATCACCTTATTCTCAAAATGAGCAAGAAGCGCTCCCAGAGAAGCAGGTGTCAGCTGACCGCCGATGATGATGCTGGACGGACGTCCTCCCTCAAAATTCTTGTTTCTGTTTTCGTCCTGTTTTCCGCAGGCAAAAGCGACAATCTGCGCCGCGACATTGGCACAGAGCTTCTGCTGGCTGGTGGTGTCCTGAATGACGACATCCGTGCCGGTCTGGCTCTTCCGGAAGCCTACAAACTGAAGCGGAACGATGGTCTTTCCCTGATGCAGAAGCTGATAGAAGGAATGCTGTCCGTTTGTTCCGGGCTCTCCGAAGATAATCGGCCCTGTCACATAGGAAACCGGATCGCCGAAGCGGTTGACGGATTTTCCGTTTGATTCCATATCCAGCTGCTGAAGATGAGCCGGAAAACGGGATAAAGCCTGGGAGTACGGCAGCACCGCTGTCGCCGGATACCCCAGCACATTGCGCTCATAGACGCCAATCAGAGCGTCCATCATCGCCGCGTTCTTTTTGGGATCCTTTTCCGCCGCAAGCTTGTCCTCGCTGGCCGCTCCATCCAGAAACTGCGCGAACACCTCCGGTCCGAAAGCGAGGGAGAGCACCGCTCCGCCCACCGCCGAGGTGGAAGAATACCGGCCTCCGATATAGTCGTCCATATAGAAGGCGGCAAGATAATCCCTGCTGCTGGCCAGGGGAGATGTCTCACTGGTAACGGCAATCATATGTTTCGCCGGATCCAGTCCCTGCTTACGAAGTGCGTCCATAACAAAGGACTGGTTTGTCAGTGTCTCCAGGGTAGTGCCGGATTTGGAAACCAGAATAAAGATGGCATGCGCTACATCTGTGGAAGCGAGCACCGCCGCCGCGTCATCCGGATCCACGTTGCTGATAAACTTCGCCTCCATACGGAAGTTTCCTGTCTTTTTCGCCCAGTTTTCCAGCGCCAGATACATGGCTCTCGGTCCCAGATCGCTTCCGCCGATACCAATCTGCACCACCGTCGTAAATTTATCCCCGGCAGCGTTTGTAATTTCTCCCTTATGCACCTTGTCCGCGAATTCCGCAATACGCTCCTGCTGCTCTTTGTAAAAAGCGCGCTTGTCCACACCGTCCGCGATGACCGGTTTTCCCAGCTGGCCTCTGGTCAGATGATGGAGAACCAGCCGTTTTTCTCCGGTATTGATGACAGCACCGTTATACAGTTCTTCAAATTTCTCCGCCAGCTGCGCCTCTGCGGCAAGCTTCTCCAGCTGTTCCGTAATTCTGTTGTCCACTGCCTTGGCTGCATAATTATAGGAAAGTCCTTCCGCCATGGGAATACTGCAGTTCTTCACACGGTCCGCGCCGCTCTCCCCGGCCATAACCGTTTTCAGATCCACCGGAGATACCTTCTCCAACTCCTTATAAGCAGTCAGCTCATCCAGATTTTTCCAGTCTGCCATCTCAGATTTCCTCCATAACAACATCTGCATTTAAACAGGATTTCCTGTTACCGAAAACATTGTACCACAACGGAGAGCTTTTCCAAAGAATTTTCCTCTGATGCTTATTGACCGTCGGAACCGTCGCCGCCGTTGTCGCCCTGATCCCCGAACATCTGTCCGAACAGATCACTGCCGGAACCGGAGTCCGAGGACTGCTGCGGCTTCTCGGTCAGCGTCACCTGATGGGTAGACTCTTTCCATTCGCTTCCGTTTTTTCTCTGCAGCGTAATGGTTACGGAATCTCCTGATTTGTGACTTGCGATTACAGATGCCAGTTCCTCAAAGGAGGTTACCTTTGTGTCATCCACCGCCGTGATAACATCTCCTGCCTTAATGCTTCCCAGGGATGCAGGACTTCCGTCTGACACTTCCTTTACATAAACCCCTTCCGGATAATCACTGGTGTCCGTGTCTTCAATATCCGAGATATTCTCGCACACCACCCCCAGAAACGCGCCGCTGGAAGAACTGGTATCGCCGTCCGCGCTCGAACTGCTGCTGTCCGCATCCTGATCATCGGGAGCTTCCCCGTCGTTTTCGTTCCCCTTTCCGCCGGAATGATCGCCGCTGTTTCCGGATCCGTCCTGGCCGAAATCCGGAAGGCTTCCCCAGGAATCATCTAACGACTTTTCAATCTTTTCCGCCGCGGAATCCACCGAACGATCAATCACCCTGGGGAGGACGGCAGAGCCCGCCAGGCAGATGACGCCCGCGCCCACAAGTCCGGCGATGACGCCGCTTAGAACCGCCCTTCCGACACGCTTTCCGGCGGTATCGCCATCCGGCCGCCTACCGCTTCCTCCAAAAGAGTTTCCGTTATAGGGATTGTTTCCTCCGGCATACGGACCGCCGTAGGGGTTGCCGTTATACCAGGGGTTCCCTCCGTTTCCTCCCGGCTGGTTCCCATTGCCGTTCTGCCAGGACTGGTTTCCGCTGAACCTGCCATCTGTATTTCTATCATTATTGTTATTGTCGTACATGTTATTACCACTGTTATTGTCGTACATAATAAAAAACTCCCTTCACAGGACGGCCTCCGGCCGCTTTTTCTTTACCCTTCGCATGATAAAGAAAAAGCGTGAAGGATCCGTGAACAACCCGTGAAGAGAGTGTTTCACCTCCCGCGGCAGGCGCGGAAATTCTACCTTGTTATACGGTTATCTGGCCAGTCCGGACTGCTCCAGAAGAGAAGGAATCTTGGATTCCCATCCCAGGGACATAATATGAACGCCCTGGCAGTAAGGCTTGCATTCCCGGATTATGCGGGCTGCAATCTCTACCCCGGTAATTCCGGCCTTTGTCTTTTCTTTGTCCGCCTTCAGCTCCTCCAGAATAGAATCCGGAACGGAAATGCCGGCAACATTATTATTCATAAATTTACACATGCCCGCGGACTTCGGAATAATAATACCGAGCATGACCGGTTTTCCGAACTGTTTTGCCCTCTCCATAAAGCGGATAAATTTCTCGGAGTCAAAAACCGCCTGGGTCTGGAAAAACTCGGCTCCTGCCTCAATTTTTTTCTCCATCTTTACCAGCTGGGCATCCACGGAATCGCTGCAGGGGGAAACTACGGCGCCCTTCGCAAATTTCGGGGGTTCTCCCACCAGATCATTTCCGCCCAGATCCTTGCCGGATTCCAGCACGCACATCGTGTGCAGCAGGGAAACCGAATCCAGATCAAATACCGGTTTTGCCTGCGGATGGTCGCCCATCTTTGTATGGTCTCCGGTCAGCGCCAGAACATTATCAATACCGAACATGGCTGCGCTGAGAAGGTCGGACTCCAACGCGATCCGGTTTCTGTCACGGCAGGCCAGCTGGAAAATGGGGTTCATGCCGGCATCCTTCAGCTCCTTGCAGACAGCCAGAGAACCGACTCTCATGACGGAAGACTGGCAGTCCGTCACATTGATGGCGTCCACGCCGCCCAGATATTTTTTGGCATCCTCAATCATTTCTTCAATATGAATGCCCTTGGGCGGTCCCACCTCGGCGGAAACTGCAAATTCACCACGTTCAAACAAATCTGTAATTTTCATCTGTTTTCACTCCTCAAGTTTCTGTCTGTCATCAGGATTCTTTACATTCCTTGGTTACTTCATCGGTAGAAAAATCATGCATCTGCGTCGGGAACCGCAGCACATCCAGACGTCCGAGCTTTTCCAGCCGTCTGTAAATGCGCTCCCAGCCGCATTCCATGCTGGGATCCACTTCACATTTTCCGTCCTTCGTTCCGCCGCAGGGTCCGTTTACCAGGCTCTTGGAGCACGCGGTAATCGGGCAGATTCCGCCGGTCAGGTTCAGATAACATTCGCCGCACTGTCCGCAGTCCACCTCAGTGGGAGTTACCCCCTGGAAGCCCGGAAGCCGGATCGTATCGCAGGCCGCGCATACCTTTTTATCTTCCAGAAAATCCGCAACGGTCTGTACACCGACGCCGCAGGAGAACACCAGAACCGTATCCGCCTCCTCAATCTGCTCCAGATATGCCTGAAGGCGGAGCTTCATGTTGTCCGGATTGCAGATATAGTCTGTCGTAAGGATTCCTGTCACCCTTCCTGCATCAGAAAGCTCCTTCTGGAGTTCCTTTGCTTCCTTTTCGGGGAAATAAATTTCCTTACATCCGAGGCAGTTAATGATAAATGCCTTTTCGCCCGCCAGAGACAGAATCTCTTCTTTTGATTTCAGCTCGGTAATCAGCATATCATTTCACCTCCATAATCATTTTCTTGCCCGTGCGGATTCTCTCCACCAGCGGGATCTTGGAGGAGCAGATATACTGGCAGCAGCCGCACTCGAAGCAATCCCTGATATGATTGTCCAGAAGTGCCTGCGCGTCGCCCTCCTTCACATATTTTGCGAAGTTCAGCGGTGCCAGCTCCATCGGGCAGACATCCACGCAGCGACCGCACTTAATGCACTCTTCCTCTTTGGTATGGTCTGTATCAATGGCAATTACGCCGTTAGTTCCCTTAATCACCGGAACCTCTTCATCCGTAAGCGGGAATCCCATCATCGGTCCTCCCATCTTGACGGTAACATCCTCTCCGGTAATACCTCCACAGTAGTCAATCAGAGCCTTCACACTGGTACCGATTTTTACCATGTAGTTACCCGGATTCGCAATATGTTCTCCGGTCACGGAAACCGCTCGCTCCACCAGCGGCATTCCCTTCTGAATGGCATCCGAAATCGCCACGGCGGTGCTGACATTGTCCACGACGGTTCCGACATCCGCGGGAAGTCCCCCGCTGGGAACCAGACGCTTCAGCACATTTTTAATCAGCGTTTTCTCCGCCCCCTGCGGATACTTGGTCCGGACTGTCTGAACCTCGATATTGTCCAGGCCTTCCGTTCTGGACTGCAGAAGGGCGATGGCATCAGGCTTGTTATCCTCAATAACGATAATACCCTTCGGCGCATCGACAGCCTTCATAATCGCTTTCAGTCCGTAAATGACATCATCCGCATACTCCAGAAGCACCCGGTGGTCCGCGGTCAGATAGGGCTCGCATTCGCAGCCGTTCAGCAGAACAGTGTCAATCGGTTTGCCCGGCTTCAGCTTGATAAAGGTCGGGAAACCCGCGCCTCCCATACCGGTAATGCCTTTTTCTTTAACAATATCCACAATTTCTTCCGGACTGAGCTCTTCCAGAGGCTTATTCGGCCGCACCGACTCATCCGTTGTGTTTTTTCCGTCCGAGCGGATGACAATAGACTCCACCATCCCGCGGTTCGGGTGTTTTCTGGGCTCCACGGCAACAACGGTTCCGCTGACGCTGGAATGAATATTGCTGCTGACAAACCCGTCCGCCTCCGCGATTTTCTGGCCGAGCTTAACCGTATCGCCTGCCTTTACAACGGGCACAGCCGGTTTTCCGACATGCATGGACAGAGGAATCACTACCGTTTCCGGCTCCGGGAACTTCTTCAGCGGGAGATTCTCAGCCAGTTCCTTGTTTTCCTCCGGATGAGCCCCTCCGTTATAGCCGGAGAGACGGACATCCCGGATTTTTTTCACATATTCGCTGATGGCTTTCACATCCACCCTGGAATAGTCCCGCAGTTGAACAGGCTCCTCCAGAAATTCCTTCTGACGGCCCTGTTTTTCCAATCTCTGGTAGATCTTTTCCCAGGCACAGTCCTTCTTCGGATCGACCTCGCATTTCCCGTCCTTGGCGCCTCCGCACTGCCCGTTCAGCAATCCCTTGGAGCAGTCCACCACCGGACAGATGCCGCCTGTAAGGTTCAGATAGCACTGCGCGCATGCACCGCAGGTTTTCTCTGTCAGTGCCATGCCGTGGTTTCCGGTGTAATTCAGCGTATTGGCCGCCGCCAGAACCGGAACCTCCTCCAGCTCTGCAACAGTCTGAATCCCCAGGCCGCAGGAAATAACCGCGACGTTCTTTGTTCCTTCCGGAATCATGTCTTTCAGTTTTTTCTCTGTTAACAGCTTGTTGCAGAGAAAATCCACTTTGACGGTGCCTGTAATCTTTCTGCCCTGTTCAGAAGCGAGCTGGACAAAAGTGTCACAGTCCGGCTCATTCACCGTCTCAAATTCCTTGAAGCATTTGTTGCACGCGACAACGAAGAGATCATCGGAAGAAGCAAGCAGGGACTTCAGCTCCTCATTGTCTTTTAGCGCATACTTGGTATAATTCACCCTCAATCTCCTTTCTGAGTTTTCCTGCCAGGACATATACCGGATCCGGAATCCCGCCTTTTGAATTCCCTCCCCGGAAGCACAAGAATGCCCGGCATCTGATTCGGATTATATCACAGAACACCGGACGGCAACAGAGTTTTTCGCCGCACGGATCTTCAAAAAACAGCCTCGAAAAAGATCACCATTTGCCCTGCCGGATATACAGCGCGGAAAAATCAGCCAGGCAATAGAATTCTGCCGTTTTTACTATTTTCTCCTGCTCCTTTTTGTCTGCCGCATCCTCCACCGCGGCTGTAAGAAATCCTCCCCTTTTGGCAGCTTCCAGAGCCTGAAGCGTGTCCTCAAAGACCACGGTATCTGAGGGTTCTGCCCCCAGCCGCTCCGCACAGAGCAGATAGATATCCGGCGTCCGCTTCGTGAGATGTATATCCCCGCAGGCCAAAAAATCACCGAAGAGATTCCGGACTCCCAGCCGGGAAAGCGCCGCTTTCTCCAGCTCCGCCTCCCCTGTGGTACAAAGCACCATGGGGACTCCAGCCCCGGAGAGCCTTCGCACAAAATCTTCCGCTCCCTTTTTCAGAGAAACTTCCTCCCGGTAGAACCGCTCCGTGAGCCGGTACAACCCGTTCCGGATCTCCCCCTCGGAATCCGGAAGACGGTACGCCCCTTTCAGATACTGCACACTTTCTTCCAAAGTCATCGGGAAAAGCATGTCCCGGAGACCTGGCTCCGGCAATTCTCCTCTCTCCTGCAGGTACCTCTCCCCCAGGGAATCCCAGAAAGACATAGAATCCAGCAGCGTCCCGTCTATATCAAAAACAGCGGCCTGAACCCCTCTCTGCTTCAGGTATGGTACGGCCTCTGCCCCGGCAAGCTTTTTCCTGAAGCCGAAGGACTGATAAAATGTTTCTGCTTTGCTCAAGAACCACACGCTCCTTTTTTCGACCGTTTTTCCATCTATTGACAATTACGCCTCCGAAAGCGGATAATAATAAACCTGCAGAAAATATTCTGTCCGTCGGCAACATGTACCGTCCGTGGCAGGATTGTTATTTCAGGGAGGATATGTGATGGAAAAATACTCTTGTAGAACTAACGGCACCTGTGCTTCGCAGATTGATTTCAGCCTGGAAAACGGAAAACTCCACCATATTGTTTTCCACGGAGGGTGTCCGGGAAATACACTGGCTGTTTCCAAGCTCCTGGAAGGTTACGATGCCAGGAGCGCTGTTGCGCTTCTGAAAGGAAATCCCTGCGGAACCCGCGGGACCTCCTGTGCCGACCAGCTGGCAAGGGGAATCGAAAAGGCTCTTCAGACAGACACAAAGGCCTGAACAGAAAAATCGTGGTCAGATAAAAACAGCAGAGCCGGCATCTGCCGGAAATTTACCAGTGCTGCGCATCTGCGGGATATTTGCTGCATGATCGCTGCATGAAACAAAAGTGAAGCCCCGGAAATCCTTATTACAGGGATTTCCGGGGCTTTGCTGCCTGCCGGCGACCGGAATCGAACCGGTACGGGTATCGCTACCCACGGGATTTTAAGTCCCGGGCGTCTACCAGTTCCGCCACGCCGGCAGATGGGCGGTGGTGGATTCGAACCACCGAAAGCAGTGCTAGCAGATTTACAGTCTGTCCCCTTTGGCCACTCGGGAAACCGCCCTCACGCAGAGTTAAATTATATCGTAACCGAATCGGGTTTGCAAGACAGGATTGAATTTTAGCAAAAGTTCTTCTATATTAACTGTTATCTGCGCGGAAACTGCGCAGCAGACCGGAATAACTTTTAACGAACCATTTTTGTCTTAGAAAGAGTAATTCTCCATGAGCCGTTTCTCAACCGCCAACTGCCCAAAAGCCTTCTCCGTACAGAGCCTTTCGCCGAAGAACACAGGGGACAGCTTTGCTGCCTTGAAAACTTCTTTTCCTCTCACACTTCCCGTTATGGCCGGATATGTCTTTCTGGGCATCACCTATGGGATCCTGATGGTTTCTCAGGGGCTTCCTCCCTGGCTCCCGGTTGTGACAGCCGCCGTCATCTACACCGGATCCATGGAATTTCTTCTGGCCGATAACCTGGTATCCTCCTTCCATCCCCTCTCCGCCTTCGCCACCGCCGTCATGGTAGGAGCGAGACATCTGTTCTACGGGATCTCCATGCTGGATAAGTACCGGCACATGGGATGGAAGAAGTTTTATCTGATCTACACGACCAGCGATGAGACCTTTGCCGTCAACTATTCCGCGGATATCCCGGAGAATGTGGATAAAAGCTGGTTTTATTTCTGGGTCTCTCTGCTGGATCAGCTTTACTGGATCGCAGGAGCCGCTCTTGGCGGCCTGGCAGGGACGCTGATTACCTTTAACACACGGGGACTGGATTTCGTGATGACTGCCATGTTTGTCACCATTTTTATGAATCAGTGGCTGAAGGACGGGGAGGGCTTCCGTCATCTTTTCCGGAATCACATCAGTGAATTTGTCGGTCTTTCTGCCTCTGTTCTTTGCCTGCTTCTGTTCGGCGCAGACCGTTTTATCATACCTGCCATGCTGATGATTCTCGGAATTCTTACTGTTTTCCGGAAATGGATCGACACGGAACCTGCCGCCGGACAGACACCGCGTAAGAAAGGAGAAGGGAGATGACCTCTTTCCAGATTTTTATTACCATTGCCGCTGTCGTGCTGGGCACTGTCCTGACAAGATTTCTCCCCTATATCTGCTTTCCTCAGGGCAGAAAAACACCGAGGTATATTACATACCTCGGCAAAGTTCTGGCTCCCGCGGTTTTCGGTCTTCTGGTGATCTACTGTCTCCGCAGCGTAAATTTTACCGGCGGCACCTTTGGTATTCCGGAGCTGGTCTCCATCGCCGTCGTCGTACTCACGTTCCTCTGGAAGCGGCAGATGCTGCTCTCCATGGCCAGCGGAACGATTCTGTACATGATTCTGGTGCAGACTGTTTTTCGCTGAACCGGATTGCTCCGGATGCTGCCGTACCGCCGGCTTTCCGCTCCCCGGTTAATCCTGTTCCCGGCGGAGATCTGTTTCACGGCTGTGAAGGAGAATGACCGCGCTCTTTGGCATCATGTGCAGCTTTATGTTTCCGGCTGTCATCGGTATCTCCTCCGGGGCGGTTGTGTATCCGTCCGCATCACATTCCAGCAGTTTTTTCAGCCGGACTCTCTCATCGACCTTGGAAATGCCGGCCGGCCAGACCTCCGCCTCCACATCAAATTCCTGCGCCCGGTTGCTGATACAAACCAGAATCTGCTCCTCGCGGTTAAATCTTCCGTAGACAAGCACATTATAATCTCTGTGCAGGATAATCACAGAACCTGTCTGTAACACCTCGTGAGAATTATGAATACCAATAACCGTCCGGTAGAAGTCGATCAGCTGATCATCCTCCATCCCCCAGGGATAGGTCCGGCGGTTATCCGGATCGGTAAACCCGCACAGCCCGGCCTCGTCCCCGTAATAGACAGTAGGCGCTCCCGGCCAGGTCATCTGAATAACAACAGCTTCCTGGAGGACAGCCTTGTCCACATCTCTGGAAGCTGCCTCGGATCCCTGCGTCGCAACCCGCCCCACGCGATGATTCGTTCTTGTCAGAAAGCGGGAGTGATCATGGTTATCCAGCTCATTCATGGCAGTAAGCAGTGACGGCATGGAAAAGGCCGTCAT
>CACVSR010000024.1 GCA_902756775.1 uncultured Lachnospiraceae bacterium
ATTCCGTCCCGTAATGGCCCGCGTCAATGATAAACAGTCCCTGTGCCATGGCGTCAATTCCCGTGTGATAATCAATATCTCCGGTAACCAGTACCTGCGCTCCCTCCTGGATGGCTTTTTCCACCACGCTTTTGCCGGAACCGCCGCAGACAGCCACCCTTGTCACAAGGATTCTCTCTTCGCTGCCTCTTCCTTCATCCTGCTCCAGCCCGTAGCACCGGACTGCCTCCAGTCCGAACTGCTGCCGCACGAAATTTGCGGTCTCCCGCAGCGTCATGGGTTTCGGCAGGTCTCCGATTCTTCCAATTCCTTCCAGAACGCCGTCGTTTTCACGGGTAACATCCAGCACACGGGTATTCTGCAGCTGCAGAATTTTCCGGTTCAGCCGCGCCATGCCAAGCACATCAAAATTGGTGTGCATGGAGTAGCAGCTGATGTCATTTTCAACCAGGGCCAGGATTCTTCTGCCATTTACCGTATCGTCTGTCACCTGGCTGATGCTGCGGAACAGCAGCGGATGATGGGTAATCAGCATATCCGCGCCCCACTCCACGGCCTGGCGTATGGAAGTCTCGTCTGCGTCCAGAGAGACAAAGATCTTTTTTACCACACGGTTTCTACGTCCCACCTGAAGCCCCGGATTGTCCCATTCCTCCGCGCACTCCAGCGGATAATCCTCTTCCAGCCTGTCAACAATTTCATCACATCTCATAGCGATTCAGCGCGGCCTCCAGCAGCCGCTTCTCCTTTCCCAGTTCCTCCCCCCTGCGGCGGGAGGAATCTGTACTGTGTTTTTTCAGTTCTTCCAGAATCTGTCCGGTAATACGCAGCTGACGGACCAGATACTCCTTCAGCACCGGATTTCTGTCCCGCAGCAGGCAGGGGCCGAAGAAAAGCTCTTCTTCGGCGTACGCTGCTTCTTCTGTTCCGGGTATCAGGTGAATCAGCGGATAATACTTGCCATCCTCCTTAATGAAATCTTCCCTGTCGATCCGGAAATGCAGGACTTCGGCCTGTCTGCGCACCTGATACGGATCAGACTGGGGTCCGAGAATCAGCTCTTCTGCGGAAGCCGCCCTGTCCGGACACTTCTGCAGAATCGTCCGGATCAGAATTCCGCCCATACCCGCAATGACAATGCTGTCCGCTTCCCCCGCCCGCAGCTGCTCCAGCCCGTCCGAGAGGCGAAGCCGGATCCTGTCTTCCAGCCCTGCCAGACGGATACTCTCTTCCGCCCGCAAAAGCGGTCCCTCCCGGACATCCATGGCGATGGCACTTTTTATTTTTCCTGTTTCGCAGAGCCAGACGGGCAGATGCGCGTGGTCGGTGCCGACATCCGCCAGAACCGTGCGGCAGGTGACCAGATCCGCAATCGCCTGAAGCCGGCCGGATAACTGAACCGTCAATCCAGGTAATCCTTCAGCTTTCTGCTGCGGCTCGGATGGCGGAGCTTCCGAAGGGCTTTCGCCTCAATCTGGCGGATACGCTCTCTGGTGACATTGAACTCCTTGCCGACCTCTTCCAGCGTCCTGGCTCTTCCGTCATCCAGACCGAAACGAAGCCGCAGCACCTTCTGCTCTCTCTCGGTCAGCGTTCCCAGCACCTCTTCCAGCTGCTCTTTCAGCATAGTATTAGCCGCGGCGTCCGCAGGCGCAGGCACGTTGTCATCCTGGATAAAATCGCCCAGATGGCTGTCCTCCTCCTCACCGATCGGCGTTTCCAGAGAAACCGGTTCCTGGGAAATCTTCAGAATTTCACGCACCCTGTCAACGGATATATTCATTTCCTCCGCAATTTCCTCCGGTGTGGGCTCACGTCCCAGCTCCTGAAGGAGCTGCCTGGAAACCCGGATCTCCTTGTTTATGGTTTCTACCATATGCACCGGAATACGGATGGTTCTTGCCTGGTCCGCAATCGCCCTGGTAATTGCCTGGCGGATCCACCAGGTGGCATAGGTAGAGAACTTATATCCTTTCCGATAATCAAACTTTTCCACGGCCTTTATCAGACCGAGATTTCCCTCCTGGATCAGATCCAGAAACAGCATGCCTCTTCCCACATAGCGTTTGGCGATTGATACGACCAGCCGGAGGTTTGCCTCCGCCAGACGCTTTTTCGCCTCTTCATCTCCCTGCTCCATCCGCTTTGCAAGATCAATTTCCTCCTCCGCTGTAAGAAGCGGAACCTTGCCGATCTCCTTCAGGTACATCCGGACAGGATCCTCAATGCTGATCCCCTCGGGTACGGAGAGATCGATATTTTCCATATCCACCTCTTCCTCGTCTTCCAGATCCGGCTCATCATTCATCAGGAGCGTATCGTCCTCATCCTCGTCCGCGGTGCTCTCTGAAATACGGAGAACGTCAATGTCATGCTCCTCCAGATACTGAACCACGGCATCCAGCTGTTTTTCCGACAGATTCATGTCGCGGAAATATTCCTGGATTTCCTGATACTCCAGGGCGTTTTTCTTCTTTTTCGCCAATTCGATCAGGCTTTTGGTTCTTTCCAGTAGCTTTTTGTTATCTGCTTCCATTTTGTTCTCCTTTATCCTTCTTTTTTCGGGGTAATCAGGCCGTCCGGCAGCCCTTCCGTCCGAAGCCTCTCCAGGCTCCGCCGCTCTTCAATAATTTTCTGCAGACCGGATAGATCCGTCTGATCCAGCGCCTTTTCTCTCGCCTCCAGACTGGCCGCCTTCATGCGGAAAAACAGATCGGAAAACGCCTGCCGGATATTTCCGTCCCTGTCCAGCTGAAGATTGGTGTGAAACAGCGAAGCTGCCCTGGACTGGGTATCCCCGTCCTGAAAATGATTGATCACACTGGCCGGACTGATCTGCCCCTGTTCCGACTGCTGCCAGATCATTTCCGCCACCTCCCGGTAGAGCGGGTCTGTAAAATCTTCGGGTCCCAGATACCCCTTCAGTCCCGGAATCAGCTCCGGCCGGGAAGTCAGCCAGGTAAGCATCAGCTTCTGGGTCTGATCCTCTGCACTGTCCCTGGAAAGGCCCTTTCTTCCGGGTGGTGCCTTGGGAACCCGGATCATCTGCCTCCCGGTTCCCCGCAGAGATTCCTTCCCCACCTCCCTGCGCAGAAGCTCCTGATCGGTGCCATATTTTCCGGCTACCGTCTCCAGATAGGAAGTCCGTTCCAGCTCATCCTCGATTTCCGCAAGCAGGGAAGCCGTATGATGAAGAAAATCTGTTTTCCCCTGCGGATCGTTCATATCATAATCCCGCTCACTCATGCGTACCGTAAACAGGAAGCTGTTTTCCGCTTCCTCCAGCCGCTTCCGGAAGGCTTCTCCGCCCTCTGCCTTGATAAACTCGTCCGGATCCTTATGGGGCCGGAGATTCACCACCTTCGTCCGCAGCCCCGCGTTCCGCAGCATGGGAATGGCACGAAGCGCCGCCTTTACACCTGCCTCGTCCATATCATAAATCACCAGAACGTCTCCGGTATACCGGTGAAGCAGCGCACACTGCTGAGAAGTAAGGGCAGTCCCCAGCGAGGCCACCGCGTTCGTATACCCCGCCTGATGCATAGATATGACATCCATGTAACCCTCACAGATAATCATATTTTTTTTACCGGCTCTTTTTGCTGCATAGAGCCCGTACAGATTCCTGCTTTTGTCGAAAATAGCTGTTTCCGGAGAATTCAGGTACTTGGGCTTCCCCTCTCCCATAACCCTGCCGCCGAAACCGATCACTCTCCGGTTCACATCCATGATGGGAAACATCACCCGGTTCCAGAACTTATCTCCGAACCCGTGTCTCTCGTCAAAATGAAAAAGGCCGGAATCCTTCAGAAGCTCATCCGCGTATCCTCTCTTCTTCATAAACCGGTAAAGATCGTCGCTGTAACGGTCAGAATAACCCAGTCCGAAAGAATGGATAATCTCGTCGGAGAGTCCTCGGTTTTTCAGATAATCCATGGCGTTTTTCCCGGCAGGCGTGCGCAGTTTCCGGTAGAAATATTCCGCGGCAAGCTTGTTTATTTCCAGAAGTTTTCCCTTTCGGTCCGACTCCGCCCTCGCCTCCCCGGACATTTCCGGCTCCGGAAGGCGGATGCCCGCCCGGTCGGCCAGCTTTCTCAGGGCTTCCTGAAAGGTCTCGTTCTCGTACTTCATTAAAAAGGTGATGACATTGCCGCCCTCTCCGCATCCGAAGCAATAGTACATCTGCTTGGAAGGACTGACAGAAAAAGAGGGAGACTTTTCATTATGAAAAGGGCAGAGTCCGAAATAATTCGCGCCGCGGCGCTGCAGCCTGACATACTGTGATATAACGTCCACAATATCGTTTGCAGAACGTATTTCTTCAATCAGATCATCCGAATACCGCATCCTCTACCTCAGAAAACATCCCATGAACGGGGAACAAAAATTTCTTCAAATTTCCGGATACAGAACTGATCCGTCATACCGGAAATATAATCACAGACAACCCTCTCGTGCGGCTCACCCTTCTGCAGCATCACCCGGTATTCCTCCGAAAGAACCTCCGGGTGATCTGTGAGATACCCGTAAAGAGCGGATATAATGCGTTCCACCTTGACTTCCTCCGATTTTGCCACTGGATTTGTGTAGACGTCCGCGTACATCAGCCGCCGGAAGGTCATCATAGCCTGAAAAACCCGGTCGGACATCCGGATATCGTCCTGATCCATGCTGTTGTGAATCAGATCCAGAACCAGCGTATTCAGCCGTTCCTTGGAAGTATAGCCCAGTGTAGTGCGGAGCGTAATAGGAATGTCATCCTCCGTAAGTATACCGGCGCGCTGTGCGTCATCCGTATCATGATGTATATAGGCGATTTTGTCACACAGCCGGACCACCTTACCCTCCAGTGTCGCAGGACTGGTGCTCATCTGATGGTTCAGGATGCCATTTCTGGTCTCCCAGGTCAGGTTCATCCCCTGCCCGTCATTTTCCAGGCAGTCCACAACCCTGAGACTCTGCCTGTTGTGCTGGAAACCACCGGGCGAAAGCTTGTTCAGCGCACGCTCCCCGGCGTGCCCGAATGGTGTGTGCCCCAGATCATGTCCGAGTGCAATCGCCTCTACCAGGTCCTCATTCAGACGCAGAGCTTTAGCCACGGTTCTGGCGATCTGGGAAACTTCCAGCGTGTGCATCATGCGGGTGCGGTAGTGGTCTCCTCTGGGAAGAAGAAATACCTGGGTTTTTTCTTTTAGTCTGCGAAAAGCCTTGGAATGCAGAATCCTGTCCCTGTCCCGCATATAATCCGTGCGTACAGCATGAGACTCCACTGGCCGCAGACGCCCCCTCGTATCCGCACTGTGAGCGGCAAAAGGGCTCAGGTGCTTTCTTTCTTCCAGCTCAATACTCTCCCGAATGGTCAAGCGTCAGTCTCCTTTCCGTCAGGTCGCAAGATTATAAGACATCCTCTATTAGTACTCTTACTGTACCGAAAGGATGGTTTCCTTTTTTCAGCGAAAAAAATTTGCTGCGTCTGCGAAACATTTCTGCTCCACAGGCACAGCATCTCCTGCTATATTCTTGATGTCAGGAACAAAATTCTTTTGACCTTTGCTCTTTTCTGTGTCAGTCTCCCGGCATATGCCCTGGTTTCATCCATTGCAGAATTCTGTTCGTAAGGGTTTCCACATCCAGTCCAGCCAGCCTCCTCTGGCTTTCCACCGTGGCATGCTGAATAAACCGATCCGGAACAGCGGCGATCTCCACATGGACAGGAAGCCTCTCTTTTTCCGTAAAATCCAGAATCTGCTCCCCGATGCCGCCCTTTCTGCAGTTCTCCTCTACCGTCAGGAAAAGAGAATGCTCCGATGCCAGATCTCGGATCAGGTCATAGTCCAGCGGGCTGGCAAAGCGCAGATTCACCACCGTGGCATCCATTCCATACCCGATCAGCTTCTCTGACACCTCCGCGGCAAATTCCACCATCGAACCGATTGCCAGAATGGCAGCGCCTTTCCCTCTGTGGATCAGCTCCGCCTTTCCGAAACGGATGGGTTCTCTCTCTTCCTTCAGACCGATGTAAGCCTGCCCTCTGGGATAACGGATTGCAACTGGTCCGTGGAAACTGACAGCGAAATCAAACATATCCTCCAGCTCCCAGGCATTTTTTGGCGCAAGCACTGTCATACCGGGAATCATAGTCAGATAGGAAAGATCATACACGCCGTTATGCGTTCTCCCGTCAGCACCGACAAAACCGGCCCGGTCAATGGCGAAAATCACGTGAAGCTTCTGCATGCAGACATCGTCCATAATCTGGTCATAAGCCCGCTGAAGAAAGGCAGAATATACGGCAAAAACCGGGATCATGCCGCCTAGCGCCAGCCCTGCCGCAAATGTCACCGCATGTTCCTCCGCAATTCCCACGTCAAAGTATCGCTCCGGGAAAGCCTGCTCAAAGGCCTCCAGCCCGGTTCCCTCCCCCATGGCCGCGGTAATTCCCACCAGGTTGTGATGAAGGGTGCCAAGCTTTCTTACGCTCGCGGCAAAAACATCGGTATAGGTCGTCCTGCTGTGCTTCAGTGCCATTCCGCTTCCGACATCAAAAGCGCCAGTTCCGTGATACTTGTCCGGATGACTGACAGCAGGCTGATATCCCTTTCCCTTCTCGGTGATTACATGAACCAGGACAGTTCCCTTGTAGCGCTTGGCCTCGGAGAGGACGCGTATCAGATTGCGGATATTGTGGCCGTCAACCGGACCAAGGTACATAATCCCCATATCCTCAAAAAACATGCCCGGAATCACCAGATGCTTCAGGCTGCTCTTCGTCCTCCGGATTCTCTCAACCATGTGGTCTCCCAGCTCTGGAATTTTTTCCAGCTGATCCAGAACCGAATCCTTTAATCCCGTGTATTTGGGGGAAGTTCTGATCGTGCTGAGATATTCGGAAATCCCCCCGACATTTTTGGAGATGGACATGGCATTGTCGTTCAGGACGATAGTGAAATTAGATTTTAGATTAGCGGCGTTATTGATCGCCTCATAAGCCATTCCACCGGTAAATGCCCCGTCCCCGATCACGGAAACCACATGGTACTTCTTACCCAGAAGATCCCTTGCCTTCACATAGCCCAATCCTGCGGAGAGCGAGGTAGAACTGTGTCCTCCGTCAAAGGTATCGCAGGGACTTTCCGCTCTTCTGGGGAAGCCGCTGATCCCTCCCTCTTCCCGTAGAGCGGCAAAATCATCCTTTCTTCCGGTCAGAATTTTATGGGTATAGCACTGATGCCCCACATCCCAGACAATTTTATCCTCCGGGAGATCATAGACATAATGCAGCGCCATCGTAAGTTCCACCGCGCCCAGGTTAGATGCCAGATGACCGCCGGTTTTACTGATGCTGTCAATCAGAAAACGCCGTATATCCGCTGCCAGCTGAGGAAGCTGATCCACAGGTATTTTTTTTATATCATTTGGATGATTGATTTGTTCGAGCATACGCATACTCCTCACTAAGCTGATTCCGATTGTAGCACAAAAGCAAAATCTTGAGAATCTCTGTTTTTCAGCCCTGTTTTTTCCTGTTTTCATGCAAAACAGCCTTCTATGACTGACAGAATCACAGAAGGCAGCTTCAGGCATTCGGAAAAGCTATGCAGATGCGGACATTCTTCAGAAAGATAATGGATAGAAAAGCAGTTATTGAAATGCAGGATTGGGTTGTTACGAAATCTGTTTTTTCTTCCGTAAATACAGGAAGGCTGCCACAGAACCGATCCCTGCAATGCAGAGGACAGGCACGACGATTCCGATAATATTATTTTTTTTCTCCCGCCGCTCCCAGGTCTCCGCCTTGTTTTCTTCGCTCTTATTGCTCTCTGCGATCTTCCGCAGTTCTGCAAACGAATATGTCTCACGGAAATCTGTTTCTGCCTGTCTGTTGGCGGGATCAGGGTCCGAAGAAGAATCTGTTTCCGTCAGACTGGTGCTGTCAAGGGAAGGAATACACAGTCCGGGCTTACATCCGCAGCGATCATTACCTGATGGATGCCGGGTATTCCTCCCAGCAGTATGCAGGGAGTATCCGCTGAAAAATCATTCTGATTCAAAATATCCCTGGTTTGCTGGTCAAGGCTCCTGTAGTTCTTCGTAAAGAAAACGCTCACGGGTGTCCATTTTCCCTCATTCTCAACAATCCTTTGCTTTTCTTCTTCCGTCAGAAGATCCGGGGAAGACTCATCAAGAGGAAGCCCCCTGCTGACTTCGACAACCGCAACACTGCCATCCGACTCTACCGGAACAGAATATACTACTGGTGCATTTTTGCACAGGTTTTCAATCTCACTGTAGGTGCTGCTGTTTCCGGCAAACAGATCCACATCCACGTAGATTTTTCCAGTGTCACCGTAAGCAATATTCATGTTTTCAGGCGAGGAACCATACTCCGACTGATAATTCTCCGCGACATATTTCAGAATATCCTCCGATGCGTCCTGCCAGTCATCCGCGGACACCTCTTGGGCAGGTAGAGAAAAAGAAAGAAATATGGTAAACAGAAAAAATAAAAATAAAGCAAAAACCCGGACAGGCCGGCGCAAAAAAGATGCTTGCAGCTCTCTCATATCTTTCCTCCTCGTAAGGCTCTTCTGCTGTGACAGAGATGCTTTCAGATTTCCGCTATTTCATGGTAAATTTTCTGATTTAATTTTATATTACATCCCGTTATCTGTCTAGTTATGCCGGTTCTTTTCTGTTTTTTTCTTCTTTGTTCATTTTCTTTCTCCTTCTGACGGTGATTCTGCGGCAGAGAGGTTGCAATGCCATCTTTTTTCCTATAAAGTAAGAAATTGAGTTTAGTGAACAAAACAAGAAAGGACGATATCAGAATGGAGTGCATAGGCTTTATCGGGCTGGGACTGATCGGCGGTTCTCTGGCCAGGGCAATCCGGAAATTTCACCCGGAAATCCGCCTGACGGCATACTCTCACACCAGAGTGACGCTGGATGAAGCTCTCTCCGAAGGAGTGATTGATGAAGCATGGGAGCAGAATGATCCCCGTTTTTCCGAATGTGACCTGATTTTTCTCTGTGCCCCGGTGCAGACAAATATCTCATATCTTCCTTTTTTAAAAAAAGCGGTAAAATCTTCCTGTCTGATTTCCGATGTGGGGAGTGTCAAGGGCGAGATGCAGGAAGCTGCAGAAAAAGCGGGACTTTCCAGGCAGTTTATCGGCGGGCATCCCATGGCCGGCTCGGAAAAAACCGGATTTTCCAGCTCACGCGCCTACATTCTGGAAAATGCCTGGTATTTTCTGACTACGACGGAAAAAAATGCTCCGGAAGATATCCGAAAAATCCGTCAGCTGGTGACAGACATTCATGCACTGCCGCTGGTTCTGAATCCGGAAGAGCATGATTTCCTTGTGGCAGGTGTCAGCCATCTTCCCCATCTGGTTGCGTCCGGACTGGTAAACACCATAAAGAATCTGGATGATCCTGAGGAACGGATGAAGCTGGTGGCGGCAGGAGGTTTTCGGGATATTACCCGGATTGCCTCTTCCTCTCCCGTCATGTGGGAACAGATCTGTCTGTCTAACAGGGACTGCATTCTGAAGGTTCTTGACTCCTATCTGGACTTTATGCAGCATGCCAGAGAACTGGTGGCGGCAGGAGACGGAAAGGCTCTGAATGAGATGTTTACATCCTCACGGAATTACAGAGATTCCATGGACGATACCAGAAAAGGTTCTGTCACCCGTCAGTTCCTTCTATATGTGGATATACTGGACGAGCCGGGCGGCATTGCCACCATCACCACTCTCCTTGCCATGAATCAGATCAGCATTAAAAACATCGGTGTCATCCATAACCGGGAATTTGAGGAAGGTGTTCTGCGGATTGAATATTATGACGAGGAATCCAGGAACCGGTCGGCGGAGATTCTGCGGAAAAGAAATTATATTATCCGCAAAACCATGTAGACGTTTCTTATCCGGATATTTATTGAACTGTCAATAACAGGCTTACGGGTTGTTCCTTCCTTTGTGTCCCACAATCCGACATATCATTCTATAAAAATTTTAAAAACAGAAAGCTGGAATATGCCATGATTTTTACTCCTGCATCAAAGCCGCTGCACGGTACCATAGATGTGCCCGGCGATAAATCTATTTCTCATCGTGCGGTTATGCTTGGCTCCCTGGCGGAAGGCGATACGGAAATTTCCCATTTTCTTCCGGGGGCGGACTGCCTTTCTACGATTGCGTGCTTCCGTAAAATGGGAATTCATATTGAATTAACAGAAAACAATACCCATGTGGTGGTACACGGCAGGGGACTGCACGGACTTTCAGCTCCGGATTCTGTTCTGGACTGCGGAAACAGCGGCACTACAACGCGGCTGATTTCCGGAATACTGGCCGGACAGAAGTTCTCTTCCGCACTGACCGGTGACGAATCTATCCGGAAGCGTCCTATGAACCGCATTATTCTTCCGCTTTCGGAGATGGGAGCGAAAATCCGCAGTGAAAACGAGAACAGCTGTGTCCCCTTGCAGATTTCCCCCTCCCGTCTGAAGGGCATCTGCTACCAGTCTCCGGTTGCCTCGGCGCAGGTTAAATCCTGTATTCTTCTGGCTGGCATGTATGCAGAGGGACAGACCAGTGTGACAGAGCCCTCCCTCTCCCGAAACCACACCGAGCTGATGCTCCGTGGATTTGGTGCTGAGGTAACTTCAGAAGGCACGACTGCCACAATCACACCGGAACCAGTTCTTCACGGAAGAAAACTTACGGTACCCGGTGATATTTCCTCCGCCGCCTATTTTCTCTGCGCGGGTCTGATGGTGCCGGATTCCGAGGTTCTTCTGAAGCATGTCGGAACCAATCCAACCAGGGACGGCATCCTGCGTGTTATACAGGAGATGGGCGGCAGCGTGACCTATCGCCGTCTGCTCTCGGATGCGGGAGAGCCCACTGCTGATCTTGAGGTGCGTTACAGCAGGCTGCACGGAACCGTGATCGAGGGTGATCTGATTCCCACTCTGATTGATGAGCTTCCGGTCATTGCCGTACTGGCGGCCACGGCCGAAGGAGATACCGTTATACGGGACGCGCAGGAACTTCGCTATAAGGAATCGGATCGGCTTGCTCTGATTTCGGAAAATCTGGAGGCCATGGGAGTCAGTGTAGATCCCACGGAAGACGGCATGATTATCCACGGAAGAAGAAACCTTTACGGCGGCACCCCCGCCGCAGAAGGAAAACCTCTGCACGGCGCCGTTATTGACAGCCACAAGGATCACCGGCTGGCCATGTCTTTTGCTATAGCCGCCCTTGCCGCGGATGGAGAGACTGAAATCCGGGACGCGCAATGCGTCAACATCTCCTACCCGGATTTCTACAGAGATCTGCAGTCCCTGTCTTCGTGATTTTAGAACGGATATGGAACTCCAATCCGTGTATCAGCTGCAGTCGGTATTTTCTGTCTTTATGAACACAGATGCCCGGAAGGCTTAACAGCCTGTTCGCCATAATCAGAACCGGAATTTTTTCGACAGTTGCGGATCTGCCAGGAGAAAGGCAGACAAAGCGGCACAGTCCTCTTCTTCAGAGAGCTGTGCCGCAATTCATTCTTCCGGCTTTTCCAACACGCATAATAGCTAACTTTTCCGCATTCCTAAACACCGTTTCCTCTGCTTATCAACACCCGGAGCCGTCCAGTCTGCAGGCTGCGCCCGAAGCCGGTTCCGGTTGGTTCGCCGCCAGTCCGACTTCCTCCGGATTCAGCGTAATCATACCATCTTCCAGCACAAAACAGGGAATCCCCACAGAACCGTTCTTTTTGGCGTCATCAAAAACCGGACTCATATCGCGAATTTTCATGAATGCTTTCAGATAACGGATGTGCTCTCCGATATTCACAAACTGAAACGACGGATTTCCCTCTATCTGCCTCTCCACCGAGGAACAGTCCGGGCAGGACGGCATACCGAACACGGTAATGACACTGGTGTCTTCCACGGAACGGTACTTCGGTTTTTTATCAAACATCCTTCTGGCATAGGAACAGAACGGCTTGATCTTTTTATTCATAGTGACCGCCGCCTGCACGACACAGTCCACCAGCTTTCCGGCGATACCCTGTCCGCCGTAGGAAGGATCCACCACCGTGTGAGTAATAATCCAGAAGGACGGAAGGACGAGGAATTCACAGGTTCCCGCCATTTTTTCTCCATCCCATGCTGAAGCCCGCTTTTTATCCATTTCAAATGTCATTTCAATCATAACCGTACCCCTTACCGCAGCCTGAATTCTGCTTTTTTGTCTGTACCTGCACTATTTGCCTGTACCTACACTATAAGGGTGCTGCCGGAAAGATGCAAGCCCCTGCACAATAACTGTCTGTTGCTTAATATCTAGAGAATACTCTGCCAATGATTTCCGGATTTTTTGTCTCCGTAAGGCAGAGCTGCAGAAGAATACGTGCCTTCTGCGGATTCAGGAATCCGGAGGAGATTATTCCGGATTGTGAGCCGCCGCGGACATGTGCAGTTACCGGCCCACTTCCGGTTCTGGAACTGACGACGACGGGAATCCCGCTTTCTGCCGCCCGTAAGAGTTCCCTCTCATCCTCCTGATGAACAGAGCCATTGCCGGTTCCGGCATAGACAATGCCCTCTGCTCCGGCCCGGACAGCGGCTCGTACCATGGCTCCGTCCGCACAGGTATTTCCATACAGAATATACACCGTCGGGAGCTTTTTTATTCCCTCAAGAGAAAACATCCCAGGATCTCTTTTTCGTTTTTTTCCTTCACACTCAGTTTCCGTCCGCATCAGCTGCCGGTCATCTGGAATTCCTGAAGACCTCTCTGCAAAGAAAACTGGAACTCCGTCACGGATCATTCCAAGAGAACCCCTGTTCGGCGAACAGAACGCGTCAAGGGACGTGGTGTTTTTCTTGGTGGCATCCACGGCTCCCTCTATGCTGTCATTCATGGTGATAAGAACACCTCTTCCCGCAGCATCCGGAGAGGCGGCTGTCCGCACCGCGTTGAGCAGATTCATAGGCCCGTCCGCGCTGAGTGCGGTTGCCGGCCGCATCGATCCGGTAAGAACCACCGGTTTTCCGGCAGGTACGGTAAGATGCAGAAAAAAGGCGGTTTCCTCCATCGTATCCGTTCCGTGGGTAATGACGATTCCGTCCGTACCCTCCTGCCCGATAAGCGCAATCACCCTTTTAGAAAGCCGCAGAAGAAGATTCTCCGTCATATCCCTGCTGTCGATATTGCAGAGCTGCTCGGCGGAAAGCTCCGCGCAGGAGCTGATACCGGGAACAGACTGTATAATCTCCTCAATTCCAAGACTTCCTGCCTGATAATCTGATGTGTCCGCGGCGGAATCTGCCGTCCCGGCTATAGTACCGCCCGTAGCGATGATCCGTATTTTTTTCATTCTGCAATTCCTCCGTTATCCTTACTATATCATTCTCCGACACATTAACGAATCATTTTTCTCTGGTCTCCAGGAAATATTCTTTCCTTCCCGCAAAATAATCTTTACTTCCAGCAAGTAAAAAAAGACAGTCCGCGGTTTTGCTCCGGAACTGTCTTTTTCTGATGCATATTTGTTGATATTTCGCCACGCAGATTTTTAAGCCTGCGATCCTATCTGCGCTTTTGTTACCGCTCCTGCATTTTCAAAAAATACAAGTTTACAGGGCTTTCTTTCTGGCCTTGACCATCTCTGTGAGCCTGGGAACAATTTTGTTCAGGTCTCCCACAATGCCGTAATCCGCCACACTGAAGATCGGCGCGGTCTCATCCTTGTTAATGGCAATGATAAGGTCGGACTCCTCCATACCGGCAACATGCTGAATGGCGCCGGAGATTCCGATGGCAAAATATACCTGCGGACGTACGGTTTTTCCGGTCTGTCCTACCTGCATATCCTTCGGCATCCAGCCGTTGTCTACAGCAGCACGGGAACTGGATACTTCGCCTCCCAGGGCATCCGCCAGATCCTGAAGAATCTTGAAATTCTCCTTGGAACCGACTCCGCGGCCGCCCGATACCAGAATTTTTGCTTTCTGGATATCTACGGTTTCACTTACAACCTTGACGACATCCTCAATCTCTACATATTTATTATTCGGAGTGAAGCCCGGATTAAAATCAATAATCTCGGCCTTTGCCCCCTTGACCGGCTGGATGGCCTGCATAACTCCGGGACGAACCGTGGACATCTGCGGACGGTTATCCGGGCAGGCAATCGTTGCGATCGTATTTCCTCCAAAAGCAGGACGTGTCATCAGCAGCTGATTGTGCTTCTGCTCATCCTCATGTCCCGGTCTTGCCACAAGCGGGAAATCACCGATATCCAGACTGGTGCAGTCTGCGGTTAGCCCGGTTCCTACACGCGCGGAAACCGTCGGACCCAGATCACGGCCGATGGCGGTTGCTCCGACCAGCATAATCTCCGGCTTGAATTTATTGATTACCTCAGACAGTGCATGCGCATACGGCTCGGTTCTGTAATCCTTCAGCTCCGGATCGTCTACAACAATTACGCGGTCTGCGCCGTATTCGGCAAGCTGATCAGCAAGATCTCTGATTCCGCTTCCGACAAGAACAGCAGTCACCTGCGTGTCAAGCGTCTTTGCGAGATCTCTTGCCTTTCCGAGAAGTTCAAAGGCAATGTTGTTGATCTGGTTATCTACCTGCTGCGCATAAATAAATACGCCCTTATATTCTTCCAAATTCATTTTTCATCGCCTCCGTCAAATGATATGTTTCTCTGACAGGACATCTGCAATGGATGCCGCCGCCGCGTCCGGATCCAGATCCTTAAACATGGTTCCCTCACCCTTGCGGACCTTATCAGAAGCCTTTGCGATCTTCGTCGGCGATCCTTTCAGACCGATGTTCGAGTCATCCAGATCCTTCAGGTCATTCCGGCCCCAAACGGTAATCTGTGCGTCCACCGCATCCCAGATACCGCCCGGCGTCATGTAGCGGGGCTCATTCAGCTCCGACAGAGCCGTGATCAGACAGGGCATTTTTGCCTTCAGTACGTGATAGCGGTCTTCAAACTGACGCTGAACCACGACACTGTCGCCTTCAATTTTAATATCCTGTGCATAGGAAATAACCGGAATTCCCAGATGCTCCGCGATCTGCGGGCCTACCTGTGCGGTATCTCCGTCAATCGCCTGACGTCCGGTAATGATCAGGTCATAGTCCAGATTGCGGATTCCTGCCGCGATTGTCTGAGAGGTTGCCCAGGTATCTGCGCCTCCCAGTACACGGTCTGTAATCAGAATTCCCTTATCCGCGCCCATTGCAAGTGCTTCCCGAAGGACTGCGTCTGCTTTCGGCAGACCCATGGTAATTACCGTAACCTCCGCACCGTTCTGATCCTTGATTCTTAAAGCGGCTTCCAGTCCGGCCTTGTCATCCGGATTCATGATAGCCAGCATTGCGCCTCTGTCCAGCGTACCGTCCGGTTTGAATTTTACACCGCCGGCAGTATCCGGAACCTGTTTGATACATACAACAATTTTCACGGTCTCGACCTCCTGCTTATCTCAGCAACGCGCCGGAGATAACCATACGCTGAACCTCGGAGGTTCCCTCGTAGATCTCGGTAATCTTCGCGTCACGCATCATACGCTCTACATCGTACTCCCTGATATAACCGTAGCCGCCATGGAGCTGGACAGCCTTAGATGTTACCCAGGAAGCGGTTTCTGCCGCAAACAGCTTTGCCTTTGCTGCTTCCACCGTATAGACCGGACCGTTGTCCTTTGCCCTTGCAGCCTTATATACCAGAAGCTGGGCAGCCTCTGTACGGGTTGCCATATCCGCAAGCTGGAACTGTGTGTTCTGGAACTGGGAAATAGACCGTCCGAACTGTTTTCTTTCCTTTGTGTAGGCAATTGTCAGATCCAACGCCCCCTCTGCCAGGCCTAGTGCCTGGGCAGCGATTCCGATACGGCCTCCATCCAGGCTGTGCATGGCAATATTGAAGCCCTTGCCCTTCTGGCCAAGCAGATTTTCCTTTGGAATTCTGCAGTCCTCGAAAATCAGCTCATACGTAGAGGAACCACGGATTCCCATTTTCTTTTCCTTTGTGCCAAAGGAAAAGCCCGGTGTCCCCTTTTCCACGATAAACGCGGAAATTTCCTTCATCTTTTTGCCGCGTTTTTCTACAATACCGGTCACGGCAATGATGATATAGACATCTGCCACCTTTCCGTTTGTGATAAAGCATTTGGATCCATTCAGAACCCACTCGTCTCCGTCAAGGACAGCCTTTGTCTGCTGACCCTGTGCATCGGTTCCCGCCCCGGGCTCGGTGAGTCCGAAAGCTCCGATCTTTCTTCCCGATGCCAGATCCGGCAGATATTTCTGCTTCTGCTCCTCGGTACCGAAGGTAAGAATCGGATCCATGCACAGAGATGTGTGAGCGGAAAGAGCGACAGCAGTCGTACCGCAGACCTTTGCGATCTCTTCTACACACATGACATAGGTCAGAACGTCGCATCCCTGTCCACCGTACTCACGCGGAATCGGGATTCCCATAAATCCGTATCTGGCCATTTTCTCTATTGTCTCTGCGGGGAATCTCTCCTCTTCGTCAATCTCCTGCGCAAGAGGCTTTACTTCATTCTGCGCAAACTCCCGGAAGAGGCTGCGCGCCATCTCATGCTTTTTATCCAATGTAAAATCCATGTCATCCTCCCGACATTAAATGACTGCTTCCTCGTCTACCGGAACCTTCTGGCCGTCCGCGTAATCATAGAAACCGACTCCGGACTTAACGCCCAGCTTGTTTCCTCGAACCATCTTGCGAAGGAGAGGTGCCGGACGGTATTTGGAATCTCCGGTATCGCGGTAAATAGTTTCCAGAATAGCCAGAACGATGTCCAGTCCGATATAATCGCCCAGCTCCAGCGGTCCCATCGGATGATTGCATCCAAGCTTCATAGCGATATCGATGTCGCGGATCTTTGCGATACCCTCAGAGTAAACGAAAATCGCCTCGTTGATCATCGGGATCAGGATTCTGTTGACAACAAAGCCGGGAGCTTCGTCAACCTGTACCGGCGTTTTTCCGAGCATCTCGGAAATTTTCTTAATGCGGTCAACCGTCTTCTGGTAGGTATTAATACCCGCAATAACCTCTACCAGCTTCATGGCAGGAGCCGGATTAAAGAAATGCATGCCGATGCAGGGGCTGGGGAGGCCTGCGCCGATCTCAGTGATAGAAAGAGAGGAAGAGTTTGTCGCGTAGATACATTTCGGATTACGGACAATCTGATACTGCAGCTCACGGAAAACATTCTTCTTGGACTCCATATCCTCAATGGAAGCCTCGACAATCAGATCCGGATCAATGCAGATAGTGTTCAGTCCTGTCGTAATTTTTCCGAGGATCTGATCCACCTCTTCCTGTGTCATTTTTCCTCTGGCAACTCTCTTGTCCAGAGCCTTTTTAATTTTGCCTTTTCCTTTTTCCGCAAATTCTTCTTTTATATCGCAGAGATAAACTTTCTCTACATCCGGGCACTGCGCAAAAGTCTGCGCAATACCGGATCCCATGGTACCGGCACCGATAACTCCTACCTTCATCTTTTTTCCTCCTGTATTTACATAGTTTCTGTTACTTTTTCAAAACAGATATGATTGTTTTTCTTTATTTATTCTGAAAAGCGACGTGCTTCACTTTTTTCGGGTCATCCTTTTTCCGGAGGAAATTGGCCATTCCCTCTCTCTGGTCTTCCGTCTCGAAGCAGGAGCCGAACAGATTCTCCTCTGTCACGACTGCCTGATCCATATCCTGCTGAAGTCCGTCGTTGATTGCTTTTTTGCAGGCTCTTACCGCAATCGGAGCATTGCCGGCAATTACCGCAGCAAGCTTTTTCGCCGTGGGAAGCAGATCTTCCTGCGTTGTAACCTGATTTACCAGACCAATCCGCAGTGCCTCATCTGCCTTGATATTTCTTGCTGTATACACCAGCTGCTTGGCCATTCCCGGACCTACCAGTCTGGCAAGTCTCTGTGTTCCGCCAAAGCCCGGTGTGATGCCAAGCCCGACCTCCGGCTGTCCGAATACCGCATTATCCGAGCAGATACGGAAATCACAGCTCATGGCGATCTCATTTCCACCGCCCAGCGCAAACCCATTGATGGCAGCAATCACCGGGATCGGGAATGTCTCAATTCTGCGGAACAGGTCATTTCCCTTCTTTCCGAAAGCCGTTCCCTCTTCTTTAGAGAGCGTGCTCATCTCCCCAATATCAGCGCCGGCGACAAAGGACTTATCTCCGCTTCCTGTGAGAATCAGAGCACGAATAGTTTCCAGATCCACGCCGTCCAGAGCTGCGCCCAGATCATCCAGCACCTCGCTGTTCAGCGCATTCAGCGCCTTTGGACGATCAATGGTAAGGATTCCTGTTGCTCCTTCTGTTTCATATCTGACATATGCCATTGAAAAATCCTCCTTTTTTCATCCCCGCACCGCCTGCATTCGCTTCGGAAATCAGGCGGTGCGGAAAATTACGGATTAGTCTCTCTCTACCACTGTCGCACAGCCCATGCCGCCGCCGATGCAAAGGGTAGCCAGACCCTTCTTCGCGTCTCTCTTCTCCATCTCATGAAGCAAAGTAACCAGAATTCTGCAGCCGGAAGCTCCTACCGGATGTCCCAGAGCGATGGCACCGCCGTTTACATTCAGTTTTGCCGGATCAAATCCAAGCTCCTTGCCTACGGCAACAGACTGAGCAGCGAATGCCTCGTTCGCCTCTACCAAATCCATATCCTTAACCTCAAGTCCAACCTTCGCCATAACATTCTTGGTGGCGACAACCGGACCGACTCCCATGATCGCCGGATCCACACCGCCAAGCGCGCCGCCAAGCCACGTAGCCATCGGTTTTACACCCAGTTCTTTTGCAGCTTTTTCACTCATAACAACGACTGCTGCGGCACCGTCATTGATGCCGGAAGCATTTCCTGCGGTAACAACTCCGCCGGCCTTGAACGCGGGTTTCAGTCTTGCAAGGCTTTCCGCTGTGGTTCCCGGTCTCGGTCCTTCATCTGTATCAACAAGAACCGTCTGCTTTTTCTGCTTTACTTCAACCGGAACGATCTCATCTTTGAATCTTCCGGATTCCATTGCCGCACATGCCTTCTGCTGGCTGTTTGCGGAAAACTCATCCAGCTCCTCACGGGTCAGATTCCATTTTTCCGCAACATTCTCCGCGGTAATTCCCATATGATAGTTATTGAATGCATCCCACAGTGCATCATTGACCATGGTATCAACCAGTGTATTGTTTCCCATGCGGTAGCCGAAACGTCCCTTCATCAGTGCGTAGGGAGCCATGGACATGCTTTCCATACCGCCCGCAACAACGATCTCCGCCTCTCCTGCGCGGATCATGGCCGCTGCTGTATTAACAGCGTTCAGACCGGAACCGCAGACAATGTTCATGGTAACTGCCGGGCACTCTACCGGAAGTCCTGCCTTAATAGAAGCCTGACGTGCTACATTCTGTCCAAGTCCGGCCTGGATGACGCACCCCATATAAACCATGTCTACTTTTTCTGCGGGAACACCGGCTCTTTTCAGAGCCTCTTTGATTACAATAGATCCCATATCAACTGCGGGTGTTGTAGATAACCCGCCGCCCATTTTTCCGATTGCGGTTCTGCATGCACCTGCAAGAACGATTTTCTCTGCCATAACACTTCCTCCTTTTGTTATCCTCTGCGGATTGCTTCACGAAATTGTATTTCTATTGATACGATCACTATACCGGACGCCCCTGATTTTGTCAATGAATTAACAATCGTATGAATAAGATTCCTCCATACTGTCTGTTTATTTTTTAACAATAACTACAAAGTGTAGTTTTTTTTAAAATCAAACAAGACATGATTTACAATTTTTATCTTGATTTTTTGTGCAAAAAGGCGGAGGGTCTGGAACCTCTCCGCTACTTCTCGTTTTTTATACCATTGTTTTTTGCAATTCAGTCCTATCGAGTTCTGCTCTGCATTTCCGCAAAACCGTATGTTTCAGAAAAATGATCCTTGGTGCTTTTACCTTTTGTTTGATCTTCTCCAGATGTGCATCTTCTCCGCGTCCTCAATCAGGCTGTCTCTGAAATCCGGATGTGCAATCCCGATTAAGGCTTCTGCCCTCTGCCATGCAGAAAGCCCCTTCAGGCAGATCATCCCGTATTCTGTCACTACATACATGCCGTTGGCCCTGGTATCTGTGACAACACTTCCATTCGCCAGCGTGGGACGGATACGGCTTTTCAGTTCTCCTGTTTTCTTATCCGTAAAAGTGGAGGACATGCAGATAAAGCTTTTCCCGCCCTCTGAAGCATAGGCCCCCAGGACAAAATCAAGCTGCCCTCCGGCTCCGGAAATATTGCGGATTCCGGAGCTCTCCGCATTGATCTGGCCGAACAGGTCGATATCTACCGCATTGTTGATAGATATAAAATTGCTGAGCGCGGCAATTTTCCGGTAGTCATTTACATAATCGACAGGGGCACTCAGGCACTCCGGATTCTGGTTCAGATAATCGTACATCTTCTGCGAACCGCCGGCAAATGCATAAACCTGACGCCCACGGTCAATTTCCTTCCGCATGCCGGTTATTTTTCCGGCCTCCGCCATATCCACAAAGGCGTCTACATACATCTCCGAATGAATGCCCAGATCTTTGAGATCACTCTGCGCGATCATTGCACCGATAGCGTTCGGCATCCCGCCGATTCCCAGCTGCAGGCAGGCGCCATCCGGTATCTCTGCCG
>CACVSR010000025.1 GCA_902756775.1 uncultured Lachnospiraceae bacterium
CCGGGCAGCGGGTGAAATTCTGTTCCTCTGACCGGATAAAAAATGATATACTGCTGATGATACCAGTGTCAAAAGCCAGACGCCGCGTATCATCGTCAACGGGTGGCAAATAGTAATTTTACGAACCATATCGGTAAAGAATGTATAAAACAGTGAATGCTCTGTGAAGCGGCCGGTTTCCGTACAGGGAGCCGCTGGCAGGAGGAAGAACAGCAGGGGGCAAAAACAGCATGAAGAAGAGACATCTGGTAACAAGAGGGTTGGCAGCGGTGATGGCGGCTGTGTTTCTGACGGCGGCAGCACCGGTGTACGCGGAGGACAGCACCGGGACATCCGGGGCGGGGACAACGCAGTCTGTGCAGGACAGTGGAGGAACACCGTCTGGCGCGGTGGAAAGCGCAGGTACATCGTCCGGTATCGAAGACGGCAGTGGATCCGGAACAGTTGCGCAGAGTGGCAGTACCGGAGCGGAAAGCGGTTCCGTGTCTGTAACACATGACGCGTCGGAGCCTTCTGCCGCACCGCAGGCAGACGCTGCGGGAGCAGACGATCCGGTAAAGAGCAGCAGCTCCGCGCAGGAGGAAACCCCGGAAGTGTCTGAGGAAGCGGCACCGGAGCAGGAGAAAGAACTTCCGCACATGGATGTTCTCTATTCCGCCCATGTGCAGAATATCGGCTGGATGGGAGAAGTTTCCAACGGTGCGGAAGGCGGGACAGACGGCAGAAGTCTTCGCATGGAGGCTCTGAAAATCCGTCTCTCCGGGCAGGCAGATCTGCATGTCCGGTATCAGGCTCATGTGCAGAACATCGGCTGGATGGGAGAGGCAGCAGACGGAGCCGTAACCGGAACGGAGGGCAGGAGTCTTCGCATGGAGGCACTGAAGCTGCGTCTGACCGGAAACGACGCGGACAAGTATACCATCTGGTACCGTGTACATGCGCAGAACATCGGCTGGATGGGCTGGGCAAAGAACGGTGAGACGGCCGGAACAACCGGACAGTCACTCCGTCTGGAGGCGATACAGATCCGTATTCTTCCGAACACGGAAGCTGCCCCGGCCAATGACGGCTCGACTTCGGTTCCTGCCTATGACGCATCTGTGTCCACACAGGCTCATGTACAGAATATCGGCTGGGCGGGATGGACTTCCGGGACGGCCGGAACAACCGGCAGGAGTCTTCGGATGGAAGCGGTTCGTATCGGACTGAATGGAGGAAGCGTCTCCGGAGGTATCGAGTACCGCACACACATCCAGAATATCGGATGGGAGAGCGGATGGGCAGCAAACGGTTCTGTAAGCGGGACAGAAGGACGAAGTCTGCGGCTGGAGGCCGTCCAGCTCCGTCTGACCGGTGATATTGCGAATTATTACGATGTCTATTACCGCGCCCATATTCAGAATTACGGCTGGCTGGGGTGGACATGCAATGGCCAGTCCGCCGGTTCTTCCGGGTGTTCCTATCGGATGGAGGCACTGCAGATCCAGCTTCGTATCAAGGGAAGCGGGGCTCCCGGCAGTACGGCAAACGCTTTTGTAAAGGATCAGATTCGTCTGAACGTACCCTGTGTCATGCAGTTCCCGGAACTTCCGACCGGCTGTGAGTCGGTCGCTCTGACCAATCTGCTGCTTTATCACGGATTCCGTCTGGGTAAGACGACCATTGCGGATAATTATCTGCCTTATGGATCGAATTACGCGGTTTCTTTTGTCGGAAATCCGCACTCCGTGAACGGAGCGGGCGTTTACCCGCCGGGAATCGTCATTGCTGCAAACCGTTATCTGGCAGCAAAGGGAAGCAGCCTGCGCGCCTATGACATCACAGGTTCATCCATGGAACAGCTGTACTCTTATCTGGATCAGGGATATCCGGTTCTGGTCTGGTCCACTACAGGAATGGCTTCCCCGTATGTTACCGGACATCAGAGCTACGGGGGAAGAACTTACCCGTGGTTTTCACAGGAGCACTGCGTGGTGCTGAAAGGCTATAACAGACGGACGAATACCGTCTATGTAAGCGACTCTATTTCGGGTGATCTCGGCAGGAATGCCTCCCGGTTTACCGATCTTTACAATCAGATCGGAAGATTTGCGGCAGTCATCCGGTAAAAAGAGAATTTCGGCAGGATGGGAAGAGATCCGTACCCGGAAAGCTGGGACATCCGGCGGCGCTGCAGCAGCGGCTCCGCCGGTACAGGTGCATGGTACAGGGAAATGAAAGGATAAGGGAGCAGGAAGATCATGATCGTACTACAGCTGGCAGTCCTGGCCGTTCTTCTGATTCCGGTCCCCTGGATGATCGGAAGGCTGGTTATTTCACGGGCAGGCTTCACAGAAATGTCGCTGCTGACCGGCAGTCTGGCAATGATACTGGCCGGAAATCTGGTCATGTGGGCGTGTTTTCAGGCAATTACACTTCCCTTCATTCTGACGGAGAGCAGTTTTCTGCTCCCCGTCATGTTATGGTGCGTGCTGACTGCCTTTTTTCTTTTCCTGTCATTTCTTACTTACCGGTCGGATATCAGGCATTCCCGTCCCGGAGTTTTGTCCCGTGTCAGACAGAAGCTTTCCCGTACCGATCTGCTTTTCCTGTTCCTTTCCATACTGCTGGTCGGATATCAATGCTATAAATTTGCCCTCCGCATGCACCTGGATGAAGATGACGCGCGTTTTGTGGCACTGGCCGTAGACGCGTGGAAGAACAACCGGATGTTCGTCGTACATCCCGGAAACGGGGACTATATCGGCCTGTATGTGGCGGACGATTTTGCCAAGGACGTTTCTTCTCCCTGGCCGCTGTTTCTGGCGCTTTTCCCGAAGCTGACCGGGGTTCATCCGGCTGTCTTCGCGCACACGATCTACCCCGTTTATCTGCTCCTTCTGTCCTATGCGGCTTATCTGCTGATGGGATATTTTCTCTTTCAGAAGAACCGGACAAAAACGCTTGCGTTTCTGGCAGCAGCAGCCCTTATGCAGATGTTCTTCGGCGGCAGCAGCCATTCCGAGGCAGCTTTCGCCCTCATCCGGATCTGGCAGGGAAAGGCACTTCTGGCGGCACTCGGAATTCCACTGTTTTTTACTCTTTATATCAAACTGGTGCAGGACAGGGACAGGCGGTTGTTCTTCCCGCTGTTTCTTCTGAATATGAGCTGCTGTCTTTTCTCCAGTATCGGTATTATTTTCAGCGGAACGCTGTCCCTTGTTTTTCTGGGCTGGTATATCATCGGCTGCAGAAGGTGGAGAGATTTTCCGGCAGCGGCGATTTCCTGTATACCCTCTTTGGTGTATGTAATTGTCTTTATCGCGTTAACGCAGAGGTGGTGGGTGTAAATGGCTGCAGGATGGGAAGAGATGACAGCGGCGGTAAAGATGGCGTTCGAGGGAAACTGGTATCTGCTTTTTTTCTTCGTCGGCCTGGTTTACCTGCTGATTGCGGAAAAAAAGTGGAGAAATTTTACGATTCCGAGTCTGATCCTTTCGGCATTGATCCTGAATCCGTTTCTGTACCGGAAGCTCTGGGTTCCGGTTCTGACGTATGCCTACTGGCGGACATTCTGGATGATTCCCATTGTTCCGGTCATGGCGGCAGCGGCGGTCAGTATAGCCGGAAAGTGCAGGAAAAAATCGCTGAAAGGGGCAGTCTGCGTCTGCACAGCTGTCGTTTGCCTTCTTGGCGGCCACAGGGTTTATGATTCGGACACGAACCGTTTTTTTCCTATTACAAATGCCTACAAGCTTCCGCAGGGAGTCATTGATGTCTCGGATTACCTGCTGGCGCAGGAGGCTCATCCGCGGGCACTGGTAGATTCCCGGCTGATGTGTTATATTCATCAGTACACGATGGATATTGATCTGATGTACGGACGGGAGGCTTACGGACAGTATATTCTTGCCGTCGGCGCCGATCAGTCAGCCGTGTTTCAGCAGATGGAGTCAGGAAACCCGGATTTCCAGATGATCCGGCAGATGATGCAGAACGGCTCCTACACGTATCTTGTCATTGACCGGGCAAAAATTCCGGAAGGTGTTCAGATTACGGACAGCGGGTTCCGGTTTCTGGCCGATGTAAATGATTACAGTATCTATAAGGTTGTGCAGGAATGAGTACACAGAGAAGAGCTTCTCTCTATATCATGAATATCACGGATATTCTGGTGCTGATCGCTTCGTTTTTTCTGTCCTTCGGTATCCGTGTCATTTTCCCGGTGGAGCTGCACCGGGACGCCAGGCTCAGTGTGTACACGCCGCTGCTTCTCGGAATTCTGGTTTCTTATCTTTTGGTTGATTTTCTGGTTCTGTACCGGGAGGATTATCTGAAGCGGACGGCCGGACAGGAATTTCTGGCGTCGCTGCGGATGGTAGCACTGGTCATGGTCCTGGATATCATGATTCTTTTTTTCACCAAGACCAGCGAGCACTATTCCCGAATCTATATGGTCATTTATCCGATTGTCTCTCTGTTTATGGTCTTTGGCGTACGTCAGGCCGTCAAGAGCCTTTACCTTCCGCGGTACCGGAACAGCCGGTTTGCGGAGAAAATTGTCCTCATTGCCGCGGAGCAGAACATTGCGGGTATGATCGAGAACGTGAACCGGACGGGAGACTGGAGACTGCACATCGTCGGTATTATTCTGACAGATAAAGAGAAAAAAGGAGAGTATATCCGGAATATTCCCGTGATCAGCACGCTGGAACACGCCTTCGACGACATCCGGATGCAGGAGGTAGACTCTGTCTATCTGATGCCGGATGAGAATATCGACGCGAAAAAGTGGGTGGAACAGTTTCAGAAAATGGGGAAAACCGTACACCTCCACGTGGCGGAGTTCTATGTCAACAGTTCCAGAAGAGTGCAGGAGATGCTTGGCGACAGCGCCGTTGTCAGCTATCTGCCGGATTTCTCGGAAAAAGGAAGAGTATTCCTGATAAAAAGAGCGCTGGATGTCATTCTTTCGCTGGCATGCATGCCTTTTTACCTGCTTGTCACCATTTTTGTCTTGCTTGGAGATCTGAAATCGCGGGGGCCGGTTCTTCTGGCCAGAGTCCGGGTCGGAAAAAACGGCAGGCGCTTTCACCAGTACCGCTACCGGATTCTCCGGGTGGATGCGAAGGAGAGAATTTCCGCGGGGAAATCACCGTATACCGGGATGGGCAGATTTCTGAAGGCTTCCCATCTGGACGGACTGCCGCAGATTGTCAATATTCTGGTCGGAGATATGAGCTTCGTCGGGCCGAAAGCACCGTCTCTGGGATATTTTATTGACCATCCGAAAATTATGCGCTGCCTCTGTATGAAGCCGGGGCTGACCGGCGCTTGGTGCGTGAAGCCTGGAGAGGAATACGGGGAGGAGCAGTATCTCAATCACTGGAGCCTGGGACAGGACGCCGGTCTTTTCTTTCTGACCATCGTCCGGTATCTCACCTTCCGCTCCGGGAGAACATATCCGGACTATCTGACGGGAGAGGAACTGCGCCTTCTGGAGGACTATCTGGAATACCGCCAGCCGATGGACTACGACCGGAGCGCCTGGCAGCAGAAAAAAACTGTTTCCCGCAGTATTTATCTGGGCGCCAAGAGAGGACTGGATATAGCGGGCTCACTTCTTGGCATTCTTGTGCTTTCCCCCCTGCTGGCTGTACTTAGCATTGCCGTCATGGCCGATGACGGAGGAAATCCGATTTACGGACACCGCAGAATCGGGAAAAACGGAAAAAGGATTACGGTCTATAAGTTCCGCAGCATGAAGCGGAACGCCGGGGATCTGGGACGTATACTCAGTCCGGAGCAGATGGAACAGTACAGGAGAGAATTCAAGATCGACGATGATCCGCGGATTACCAGGGTCGGAGGTTTTATCCGGCGCACCAGCCTGGATGAACTTCCCCAGCTTTTCAATATTCTGGGCGGCAGCATGTCCATGGTCGGACCACGTCCGGTCACAGAGAGAGAAGTCCGGATTTACGGACAAGACGCAGCCAAACTGTTAAGCGTAAAGCCGGGACTCACCGGGTACTGGCAGGCCTACGCCCGGAATGACGCCACCTACGCAAGCGGTGAGCGCCAGAGGATGGAAATGTATTATATTGACCACCAGAGCTTTGGGCTGGATGTCAAAATCCTGCTTCACACAGTGAAATCGGTGGCAAAACAGGAAGGAGCGCAGTAAACGGAAGATGATTGCCGGAGAAAGACAGATCCGCACAGGGGATGTCCTGTACTATATCGCTCTGGGACTTTATCTGCTCCGTACACTGATGCAGAGCACCTTTTACGCGGAGTATATCTCTGACCGTACCAGCAACGCGTTCTGCATGGCGGCCATCCTTCTGCTTGTCCTGCACGAGCTGCTGTTTGAGAAGTATTCGGCAAGTACCTGGATCTGGCTGGCTGTGTCTGCGCTTTTCTGTCTGAATGCGCTTCGGGTGGATCATCTTCCCGCCGCCTGTATGTTTCTGCTGGTTTTCTGCGGAAGGAATATGAGCATGGATCAGATGGCGCGGTTCGTTCTGGACCTGCTTGCTATTTTCCTTGTCTTTATTATTCTGAGCGCGGAGCTGGGTCTGATTACCAATTATGTACGTCTGGAGACGACGCGGAACAACAGAGAATATCTGGGCTTTCTGTATGCGCTGTATCCGGGCGGATATCTGCTTCACATTATCCTGCTGTGTTTCTACCTGTATCGGAATAAAATACCGTTTTCGCTTCTGGCGGCGCTGGGGGTATCGGCACTCTGGATCTACCGGAAGACGGACAGCAGAATGTCCTTCCTTCTGAGTCTCCTGCTGCTGGCGCTGGCCTTCTTCCTGAAGCTCTTCCCGAAGATTCCGGAGAAGCTTGGGAAAATCAATATTATTCATGTGCTGCTTTATCCGGCAGCGGCAGTATTTACGATTGCGGTTACGGTCGGCTATAACCTTTCGGTCGGATGGATGGCAAGGCTCAACACGGTATTTGCCCAGCGGCTGGTTTATCAGCAGACATCCTTCCGCAGGTACGGAATCACCTGGTTCGGGAAGGAAATCCGCTGGGTCGGGAACGGGCTGAATGCCAGCGGAGTCGCCAGTCCGCACAATGTCCTTTACGTAGATAATATGTATCTGCAGTTTCTCCAGAAATACGGCGTGCTGATGGCATGCCTGGTTATCATCTGCGTTGTTCTGGCGGAATGGTATTTTTACAAGACCAGGAACTATTATCTGCTCATGGCTTTTTCGGTAAACGCGCTGAACGGACTGATCAATGACTCGGTGATGTCTCTCTCCTATAATATTTTCTGGATTGCGGCGGCTATGGCTGTTTTCGGGAGCAGGAGATTCCGCGGGGAGAAAAGAACATCCGGCGAATTCCGAATAGAAGAAAAAGACTTGGAAAACCTGTATGATGCGTCACAACGGAGAGGAGAAAGGGTATGAATACAGAGACGGCGGAGAGGGAAATAAAAATGTCCACACTGATGTACCGTGTACTCCGGAGGTGGCGGGGGATCGTTGTTTTCGGGCTGCTTGCCGCGCTTGCACTGGGGGGATATAAAGGGTTAAGACTCAGGAACAGCCAGGAGGGGCTGGGGCAGGAGACAGATGCGGTCATCGCGCAGTCGGAAGACGGGACGGCGCAGGGCAGCAGCGGCGGCTCCGGTACAGAAACCTACCGCTCTCTTCTGAAAAAGCTGGAAAACAGGCAGAAAAGCACGCGCGAGTATCTGGACAGCAGCATTCTTGCTTCAATTGATCCGGGACACGAGGCGCAGGCGAATGTCAGCATCCGCGTCCTGACAGAAGACCCGGATCAGACGGCGGCGCTGCAGAAGGCCTATGAGAACTTTCTGACCTCCGGAATCGACTGGTCGGGGCTGGCGGCGGATATGGAAACAAAAGAAGAATATCTCTCCGAGCTGGTAAGCTTCGGGGACGAGTGGAAGGAAAGTCAGGGGATGCCTACGGGTCTGATCTCTCTCACGGTAAAGCATAAAAACACCAGTGACGCGAAAACGATCATGAAGGAGCTGCTCCGCCAGCTGGAGAATCAGAAAACAGAGATCGCGCAGACTGCAGGGGATCATACCGTTTCGATCGGGGCGGTGTCTGCCGGTTATTTTTCCGACCCGCAGCTGGAGATCTGGATGAGTGAGCAGCTGAAGGGATACGCGGAAATTGCGGCGGATATGGATCGTCTGGAAGCGGAACAGGATACGTTTAAGAATCCGTCCGCCGGAAAAACAGGAACGATGGCATCGGCATCTGCTGTCGTAAAATACGCTCTGGCAGGTTTTGTTCTGGGCATTGTTGCGGGAATTCTTCTCTGTATGATCGGGCTGGTCTGCGGAAGACGAATTCTTTCCGCGCGGGAATGGAACAGCACCTTCGGGCTTAGAAGCCTGGCGGTTATTCCCGACAAAAAAAGAAGAAGAGAGCCCTTAGACCGTCTGGTGGAAAAACTGGACGGAGATAAAAAAAATCAGGCGGAGGAAGAGACCCGGTACCATCTGGCGGTTGAAAATATCCACCGATGCGGCCGGATGCTTCGGACAGAACCGGAGGGGCAGATAAAAACTATTCTTCTTACCGGGGATGTTTCACTGGAAGAGCTGAAAGAGACCGCGGAAAAGCTTGCGCGGGCGGAAAAACAGGGACAGGAGGCGGGCCGGACCTGGCTCTGCGGACAGAACCTGTCATCCGATCCCGATACCCTGGCAAAGGCAGATCGATCCGACGCGGTTATACTGGTAGAAAAAACGGAACATTCCAGATATTCCGCCGTACAGGAAGATGTGGAACAGCTGCTTTCCTGGAGGATTCCCATCCTCGGAACGATCACACTGTAAATGATAATTCAGTAAACGGTCACTCTGTAATGGCGGATGCGTGCGCAGGGCGGTGCCAAACATGTGGATGGGTTTATTTGACACAAGCAGGGATGCCCGGCCGCAGGCCTCAGAATCAGGGACGGTATTCTGTCCGTTGATTAATGGAAAAAAGAATGCCTGGCCGTAAGCTGTCAGGAGGGTTCCGACGCGGGAAATGACAGAAAGAAAGAGAAGAAAAATAACCGGAATCCTGCTTCTGGTCACCCTGCTTACCGCAATTCTGGCTACCGGAGCCGTCTGCGCGGATCATCACAGGCATTTTGACCATGCAGTCAGCATACAAAAGGTTCCGGCAGACGATCTGGCAAGGCTGGATTCCCTCGCCTGGGCTGTAGAGACAGCAGAGGTCGGAGAATATATTGATATTACCGGATGGGCGCTTCCGCTGGGACGGAAACTGGATTATGATCTTCAGGTGGGGCTCTACCGGAAAGATACGGGTAACTTTATCGGAATGACCACTTTTTTTCAACAGAGAAAAGATATCAACAGGCAGTACGGTACCGGAAGATACAGTTATCTTTACTGCGGGTTTCAGTCCAGAATACGGGCGGATCAGGTGGACAGAGGAGTTTATTCCGTCATGCTGATTTTCGGAAAAAACAAATTTTATGATACCGGGTATCAGATAACGGTGGGAGGGCGGAATTGATCAGAATTCAGAAATGGATCCGGGACAACTGTTTTTATCTTTTTCTGTTTCTGGCAGTGCTGATTCTGGAATTCCGGTTTTATTACCGCACCAGCGATGATAAACAGCTTTATGCGGATTTTCTGAATGCCTGGGGCTCGCTGACGTTCCGGAATGCGTGCAGTCAGGTGGCCGCGAAGGTAAGCGCGGACATACTGAAATGGTCCTCCAGGGTGATTATCAATCTTTTTGCCAATTTTTTTGTGCTCTATTTTCCACTCTGGGCTGTCTGTAATGCGCTTATCACCGTTTTGTTTCATGCGCGGATATGCGGAATTTTCCATGCCGAAGGCACCCGCGGAAAGACGCTGGTACTCGGACTGATGCTGCTTATGCCGATAGAAATCTACCGGTCCTGCGGATGGATTGTGGGAACCGTATCGTATTACTGGCCGGTTGTTTTTCTGGTCACCGCCTTTTCGATCCTGCTGGAAAAAACTTGGAGGTATTCCGGAAAACCCATGGCGGTCATGTTAATCTGCCTGATTTACGCGTGCAATGAGGAAATCATCTGCGTGGCTGTTTTTCTCTGCCTGTGGATCTGGCTGGCGCTGCATCCGGAGGACAAAAAGATCGTTCTGATCCTTCAGGCAGTCTGCCTGGCAGAGTTCCTCTGGATTCTGTTCTGTCCGGGCAACAGAATCCGGTATTCCAGAGAACCTGACCGCTGGTTTCCCAGATTCGATACCCTTTCTGTTCTGCACAGAATGGAAATGGGGTTTACTTCCACCATGAACCGTTTCTGGCTGCGGACCTGCCCGGTTTCCGCCGCATTAGGCTTCGTTCTTCTGGCACTGGCTTTTGTCAGAAAAAGGTCTGGCTTCATGAAACTGCTGGCAGGAGTCCCTCTTGCCGCCGCGCTGGCAGGGTGGGCGATCAGGGAGAACGCGGGCCGCAGCCAAATCTGCCACGCGATCTATTCTTCCGAAGGACAGTACGGATCCCTGGGGCTGTTTCATTACACAGAGCCTCTCCGGTATCTTCCGATGATCTTTTATATCTGCATCGGTGGTATCATCCTTGTATTGCTCATGGATCTGGAAAATTACAGCAGGGTTTCCATTGCCGTCAGCCTGACGCTGCTGGCCGTCACTGCTTCCCGCTGTATCATGGGATTTACGCCGACGATCTGGGTGTCCGCCAGAAGGACCTATTCACTGATGTACTGGGTTCTGATCCTGATCATCGGTTACGGGTATCAGCAGATCAGCCGGTCGGATCCGGAGCGGAAAATCGCGCCTTTGTGTCTGGCGGGAACAGGCCTTTGTTCCGCGTTTGCCGTTATGGATCTGATGGCGCTGCTGTAGATAGAAAGAAATATAGGAAAAATCAATGAGCTTTTCTCATACCTTTGTGATTTGCGCCTTCGGAGAATCCGAATATCTTGAGGAATGTATCCGGTCACTGAAGGCGCAGACCGTACCGGCCGGAATTCTTATGACTGCTCCGGCGCCCAACCGCCTGATCACGTCCCTGGCGGAAAAATATAAGATACCGCTGAAAATCCGGAACGGGCAGAACAATTTTCGGGATGACTGGAATTTTGCCTACCAGGCGGCAGAAACAGACTGGGTGACATTGGCGCATCAGGACGACATCTATGACCGTTTCTACGCGGAGACACTTCAGAAAAGAGCGGAGCAGGGGAAGGGCAAAACGGTTCTGGCCTTTACAACAGATTATATTCCGATCCGTTCGGGAGAAATCGGACCCAGGGATAAAAATTCCAGAATCCGCCGGTTTCTTCGCAGCCCTCTGAAAATAGGACCGATGGCAGAGAGCAGATTCTGGAAAAAGGCAGTCCTCTCACTGGGAAACAGCATCTGCTGTCCGACCGTTTCCTATCATAAGGCGGTGCTTGGTGATGAGCTGTTTACAACAGATCTGAAATTTAACATTGACTGGGACACGTTTCTGAAGCTGGCGGAAAAGCCGGGAAAAATCCTCTATGAGGACAGACCTCTCGTCTATTACAGGGTCTACCCCGGAGCAGCCAGCATGCAGTATATCGCCTCCCACAGGCGGGAGGAAGAGGATATACGCATGTTTCGAAAATTCTGGCCGGAATGGGTTGTCCGGATCATCATGCCGCTCTACAAAAAGGCATATGACACCTATCGGTAAAGAGAAAGACACACCGGACTATATATATAAGAAAAAGCCACCTCCCCGCCTTCCTTGCAGAAACAGCAAGTATCTATTATAATTAGTGCATAAGTCAGTCGCAAAGCATGACCGGACGCATGCTTGCATGCAGGTCCGGTCATGCTTTAGCGACGACAACAGGAATGAGCGTGGAGCCGTGCAAGGCACGGCGGGAACGCGAATTCCTGTTAGCGGCACGGAAGCTGCGCAGCAGCGAAGTGACGCGTAGACTTATGCACGAACCATAGGAAGCAGCAAAGACGCATGCTTGCATGCAGGTCCGGTCATGCTTTAGCGACGACAACAGGAATGAGCGTGGAGCCGTGCAAGGCACGGCGGGAACGCGAAAGGAAGAATACAATGGGAAAAATTACAGTTACAAAAGATTGCGGCGGAATTCAGGGACTCTATGTGGTGGAGCCGACGGTGTTCGGCGACCGCAGGGGGTATTTCATGGAAACCTACAATTATAATGACTTCTCGGAAGCAGGCATCGGCTGTCAGTTTGTGCAGGACAATCAGAGCGCTTCCAAAAAGGGCGTGCTGCGGGGACTGCATTTTCAGATCAACCATCCGCAGGACAAGCTGGTTCGGGTGATCCGGGGTGAGGTATTTGATGTCGCCGTGGATCTGCGGGACGGAAGCGAGACCTTTGGGAAATGGTTTGGCGTTATCCTGACAGAGGAAAACAAAAAGCAGTTTTTTATTCCGAAGAACTTTGCGCATGGCTTTATTGTGCTTTCCGACTACGCGGAATTCTGCTACAAGGTGACAGATTTCTACCATCCCAACGATGAAGGCGGCCTGATGTGGAACGATCCGGATCTCGGAGTGGAATGGCCCATGCCGGAGGGGATGACAGAAAAAGATCTGATTTTATCAGATAAGGATAAGGTAAACAGTTCCTACCGTGACTATCTGGCGTCCCGGAACCGGTAAGTTCTGGCGCGGGAATACTAATTGCTGAGAGGAATGTAAGCTTCATGTGGGAAATACCACGGGAGATCCGTCAGAACCGTAAGCTGATAGGAACTCTTGCCAAAAACGATTTCAAGAAAAAATTTGCCGGTTCCTATCTGGGGATTATCTGGGCTTTTGTGCAGCCGATTGTCACGGTGTTTGTATACTGGTTTGTCTTTCAGTTTGCGCTCAACGCAGGAACGCAGTCCACCAAGCGCGGCATAGCGGTTCCCTATGTTCTCTGGCTGATCGCCGGGCTGGTTCCCTGGTTCTACTTTTCAGATGCCTTTAATTCGGGCACGCATGCTCTGGTGGAGTATAACTTTCTGGTAAAAAAAGTAGTGTTTAAGATCAGCACGCTTCCTGCGGTAAAAGTGGTGTCCAGTCTGTTTGTCCACGCCTTTTTTATCCTTTTTATGCTGATCATGTACGCCTGCTACGGGATGTTTCCGGATCTGTATGACCTTCAGATCCTGTATTACTCCTTCTGCATGGTTTTCCTTACGCTGGGGCTGGTCTATGCCACCAGCGCTGTTTCCGTTTTCTTCCGGGATCTCATGCAGATTGTCAACATCTTTCTGCAGGTTCTGATCTGGATGACCCCGATTATGTGGAACATGGATGCGGTCAGCATGCCGGGGTGGGTCCGGGTTATACTGAAGCTGAATCCCATGTTCTATATTGTGAGCGGATACCGCGATGCGCTGATCAATAAGCAGTGGTTCTGGAATCATCCGGTTCTGACCCTGTATTTCTGGGGACTGGCTATTGCTGTCTGGCTTCTGGGAACGCATATTTTCAGAAAGCTCAAGCCCCATTTTGCGGATGTCCTTTAAGAGAGAATCAGAAAAATGGATGTTTTGTATATAGTGATTCCCGCCTACAATGAGGCGGCCACTATCCGTGCGGTCATAGAAGAGTGGTATCCCGTGGTGGAGCAGCATGACGGAGACGGAAAATCCCGTCTGCTGGTCATCAATGACGGGAGTACAGACGCGACCGCGGATATTCTGGAGGACTGCCGGATCGGCCGTCCTCTGCTTCAGGTAGAAACAAAGAAAAACGGCGGGCACGGCCCCGCAGTCCTGTACGGATACCGTCTTGCCCTGAACGGCGGGGCGGATTATATCTTTCAGACAGATTCGGACAGGCAGACCGTTCCGGAAGAATTCGGACCGTTCTGGGAGCTGCGGAAGGAATACGAGGGGATTTTCGGGATCCGTTCCAAACGGCAGGACGGCAGAGGCAGAGTTTTTGTATCGCGGGTGCTTCGCGGTGTTGTGCGTTCGGTTTTCGGTGTCAGGGTTCCGGATGCCAATGTTCCCTTCCGTCTGATGACGAGCCGCTATGTGGCAAGAATCCTGCCCCTTATGCCGGAAGACTACGAACTGCCGAATGTCATTCTTACCGCGCTGGGCGCGTACTACAAGGAAAAGCAGAAATTCATTCCGATTACCTTCCGGAAGAGACAGGGCGGGGTGAATTCGGTGAACTGCAGGAAAATATTCGAGACCGGACGGAAAACGCTTGTGGATTTCCGGAAAATCCGGGCAGATCTGAAATAACAGGACAAGAATATGAGTGATGAATACGCCATCCGCGTGCAGGATGTCAGCAAGATGTATAAGCTTTACGGCAAAAATTCTGACCGGGTGAGGGATGCGCTGGGGCTGACCAGAAAAAAACTGTATAAAGAGCATTACGCGCTTCACCATCTCTCCTTTGATGTAAAAAAGGGAGAGACCATGGGGATTATCGGCACGAACGGAGCCGGAAAATCGACCATTCTGAAGATTATTACCGGCGTGCTGAGTCCGACAGAGGGAAACGTGCAGATCGACGGAAGAATCTCCGCCCTTCTGGAGCTGGGAGCCGGCTTTGACATGGAGTACACCGGTATCGAGAATATTTACCTGAACGGAACCATGATCGGCTTTTCCAGAGAAGAGATCGACCGGAAACTGCAGGATATTCTGGATTTTGCCGATATCGGAGATTTTGTCTATCAGCCCGTAAAAACATATTCCAGCGGCATGTTTGTGCGGCTGGCTTTTGCTGTTGCCATCAATATAGATCCGGAGATCCTGATCGTGGACGAGGCGCTTTCGGTAGGAGATGTATTCTTTCAGAATAAATGCTATAAAAAGTTTGATGAATTCAAAAAAATGGGCAGGACGATTCTGTTTGTCAGCCACGATCTGAGCAGTATCAGCCGCTACTGTGACCGGGTAGTCCTTCTGGACCATGGCAATAAGCTGGCGGAAGGAACCCCCAACAATATGATTAACCTTTACAAAAAGGTTCTGGTTCATCAGGTGGATGATCAGGGAAGAGATGTAACCTCAATTCCCGCGCAAACGACGGACGGAACCGGGCCGATCAGGACGGAATGGAAACAATATCTGACGCGGAATCCCAAGTGCAATGAATACGGGGATAAAAAGGCGGAGATCATTGATTATGCCGTGCTGGATGAGGATGGTATCATTACCAGTTCTATTATGAAGGGAAGCCGGTTCAGCATCCGCGTAAAAATCTGGATTCATGAAGATGTTCATTATCTGATTTCATCGTTTACGTTTAAGACGCTGAAAGGGACGGATGTCACGGGGACAAACACCATGTTTGAAAACGCGGTATTCGACTATCAGCCGGGAGACGTTAAAACGGTCACTTTTACGCAGGAGATGAACCTCCAGGGGGGAGAATATCTTCTGTCTCTGGGATGTACCGGTTATGACAACAGAGAGGAATTTGAAGTTCACCACAGGCTGTATGATGTAGTGAATATCAGTGTGATTTCCAGTAAGAATACAGTAGGATTCTATGATATGGATTCTGTAGTCACCATAGATTAAGAAAAAATGGTCTCCGACACAGTACAGGATTAAATTGGAATAGAAAAACACAGAGGACTGGCATGGAACAGATTGGAAAGGCACAGCTGAATACGGACAGATTCCGGGAGGAACCCGTCCGGACGGATGCGGAGAAACTTCAGGACGCAGATCTGGAAGAAATCATGTGCATCGTGCGGGACGCAGACTGGTATCAATGCCGGGAAAAGGCAGTTACGGAGAGACCATCCTGGTCCAAGCTCTATCACCTGTCGGATATCCGGAAAAATGTTATGCGCCCGTTCCTCCGGAAAAGCTTCGACGGAATTCTGGAGATTGGATCTGGCTGCGGTTCCGTGACGGGGATTCTGGCAGAAAACGCGGGGAGGATTGACTGCGTGGATTCCTCCGCCCGGCGCTGCAGGATCAATGCGCTGCGCCATCAGAGATTCTCAAACCTGACCGTTTATGCCGGAGAATTGGAACAGGTATCGCTTCTTCTCGGCATATATTCGCTGATTATCCTGGAGGAGAACGCTTCCTGCCGGATAACCGCAGAGAAATTAAAAAAGCTTTGTCAGGATCATCTGGATTCAGACGGTGAACTCTGGATTCTGGCAGAAAACCGTCTGGGGATTCAATATCTGGCAGGGATGCCGGAACAGCTTACCGGGGAGTTTTTCTCCGGACTGGAAGGACAGAAGGCAGAGCCTCCGAGGAACTGCAGTAAACAGGAGTGGATGAATCTTCTCCTGCAGAGTGGGATCGATCCCAAAAACATCAGTTGGTTTTATCCCTACCCGGACTGTCGTTTTACCATGGCGCTTTACAGTGACAGCAGGCTTCCCGGACCGGGAGAACTCAATATTGCGGATAATAACTTCGACAGAAAGCGACTGATGCTCTTTGATGAACGAAAGGTTCAGCAGACCTTTTCGGAGAACGGGCTGTTTTCGCAGTTTTCCAATTCCTTTTTTATCAGGATATCCGGGAGTATGGATGCAGACGCAGAAGAAAATACCCCGGTTTATGTAAAGTTTTCAAATGAGCGTTCTCCGGAGCTCTCTCTTTATACGGTGATAACCGCCGGGAACCGGGTGGAGAAGATTGCGGCATCTCCGGAGGGAATCGGCCATCTGAAGCATATCAACCGGATGCAGACAGAGCTGGAAAAGATTTATGGAGAGAACCTGCAGATAAACCGCTCTCGCCTGGAGAAGGATGCGCTGGAGCTGGAATTTGTCCGTGGGAAGACATATGAGGCCAGAGTAAATGAAATCCTCCGGACAGAAGGGAGAGAGGCGGCAGTCCGGGAAATCCAAAGCTATCTTGATCTGGTTATTCCCACCGGGGGAAGGGTTCCATTTACCGGGACGGACACGGGCTTTGCGCAGGTGTTTGGGGCATCCGCCGCATCGGCTTTTCCTGCGGGGACAGAATCGCTCCCGGTTTCCGACATCGACCTTATCATGTCTAATCTGATCTGTGACAAGGAGAAAAAAATACTTCTGGACTACGAGTGGACCTTTGACTTCCCGGTTCCCGTGGACTTTCTGAAATTCCGGGTCCTGTTTTATTTTACGGAGAAAGCCGGAAATCAGGAATTAAGGACAGAAGAGCTGTTTGCCCGTTTCGGCCTGCAGGAAGAGTTCATCCCTGTTTTTATGGAGATGGAACGTAGTTTTCAGCGGTATATTTCAGAAAATCATACCGCGGTCAGGGATTTGTATTATCAGATATCGCCCGGCGTGTTGCCGGTTCGTTCTCTGCTGGAAGGGAAGCTGGCGGAAGAGAATAAAAAAGGACTTCGCCTCTATTATTCCGGGCAGGAACCCTTCTCGGAGGATCATTCCGAGCTGTTTCCTGTAAAGGACAGAAAGGCGTCTGTGACCAAATATCTCCCCCCGGAGGTAACAAGGCTGCGCCTGGATCCCGGAGAAGAAAGCTGTGTGTGCCGTGTGCTGAAAATGGAAATTAACGGGGAAGAGGTTAGGAATCCGGTGTCCAACGGAAAACGCGGTCGCGAGGGAGTTTTTGTTTTTTCTCACCCGGATCCCTGGTTTTGTCTGGAAGACATTCAGCCGGGCTCGGTTCTGGCATTAGAGATGGAGATTGCGCCGGTAGATCTGGATATTATGGAGAGACTGGGCGGTGTTTTCCGTCCGGAGAACCCGGAAGAAGGAAGACACGAAGGCCTGAGGGAAAAGGCAGGAAAGATCTGGAAGCATAAGAAAAGCTGAGGAAACAGTATGGCGGAGCAAAGGCCGGAAAAAGTCAAATATATCATAGATGTCATTCGGTATGAGGAGGGAGTGGTTGAAGTTAAAGGCTGGGGATATGCGCTCTTTGCCGGACAGGATGCCGGACATCCGGATATCAGCCCTCTAATCTGGGAAGTAACCGACGCAGAAGGTCAGAAGATGGAGGTTACCTCTTCCAGAAATTACAGGGCGGATGCACTCCGGACGCTCACCGATCAGGCATGTGACACAGAGCTTGGTTTTCAGATTGTGTGGAAGGCTTCGGATTCGCTCCGCTATGTAATTCGATTCTCTGACAAAGAACGCGCGGAAACACAAAAATACACGCTGGACACACGGGATCTGGAACTGTTCCAGAGAGAGGATGCCCGCCATTTTGAAGGCGTGCCGGAAATGTTCCGGCATATGAACGGCGCCATGCTTGGGGACGATTTCCGCTTTCTTCTGCGAAGGGGACCGAGAGAATTTTATATCATGTTAAAAAAGCGCTGTGCCAGAAAAACAGCGCCGGAATATCAGCAGTGGAGGAAAAAACACAGTCCTTCCGCTGCGGAGTTGGATAGCCAGAGGAATAAAAATTTCCGGTTCCGCCCGAAGATCAGCATCGTAGTTCCGGTCTACCGGACACCCAAAAAGTATCTGAATGAGCTGATCACATCGGTACGCAGACAGACCTACGCGGACTGGCAGCTTTGTCTCGCGGATGGAAGCGGCCCGGAGGACAGAGGGAAGACGGCGGCTCTTCTGAAAAAATGGGCAAAAAAGGATTCACGCATTCAAGTGAAAATCCTTCCTGAGAATCTGGGAATTGCCGGGAACACCAATGAGGCAATGGCAATGGCGGACGGCGATTACGTGGCGCTGGCAGACCATGATGACCTTCTTGCCCCGGATGCCCTCTATGAGGTCGTGGCGGCTATGCAGCAGGATCCCCCGGAGATTCTGTACTCGGATGAAGATAAGGTGAGCATGGACTCTAAGGTGTATTTCGAGCCGAATTGTAAACCGGACTTCAGCATGGACTATCTCTGCAGTGTGAATTATATCTGCCATCTTTTTGTGTTCCGGAGGGATTTCTTTGACAGGTTTGGGGGCTTCCGGACAGAGTACGACGGTGCGCAGGATCATGATCTGATCCTCCGGTATACCGAGCAGGCGGAGCGCATCAGGCACATCCCGAAAATCCTGTATCACTGGCGCAGCCACCTGAAGTCCACGGCGGAAAACCCGGAGAGCAAGCTTTATGCGTTTGACAACGGGGCAAAAGCGGTGGAAGCGCACTGGAAACGCGTCGGAATCCCGGCGACGGTTACAAGAACAGAATTTTACGGGATCTACCGTACTGCCTATCATTGGGACAGACAGCCCCTCATCTCCATTCTTGTTCCCAATAAGGATCATGCGCAGGATCTGAAGCGGTGTATAGATTCTGTTGAGCAGAAATCGTTATACAGGAACTTTGAGTGGGTCATCATTGAGAATAACAGTACGGAACCGGAAACCTTTTCTTTTTACAAGGAGCTGAAAAAAAGAGAGAATGTCCGGATTGTTACATACCAGGGAGGCTTTAATTACTCCAGAATCAATAACTTCGGTGTGTCTTTCGCCGGCGGGGAGTATCTGCTGTTTCTGAACAACGACACGGAGATGATCAGCCCGGATTCTCTGTCAGAAATGGTGAGCGTCTGCATGCGTCCGGAGGTCGGTGCCGTCGGTGCAAAGCTGCTCTATCCGGATTTTACCGTTCAGCATGCCGGAGTCATCATCGGATTTGGAGGAATCGCGGGACATGCCTTTACGGGGCAGCCGGGGGAAACGCTGGGATATTGCGGAAGAATTGCCTCGGTACAGGATTATTGCGCCGTAACGGCCGCATGTATGATGACATCCAGGGAAAATTTCCTGTCTGTCGGAGGATTCACAGAGAAATTAGAGGTGGCTTTTAATGATGTGGACTTCTGCCTGAAGCTGAGGAAGAAGGGACTGCATATCCTTTATGATCCCTACGCGGTTTTATACCACTACGAGTCCAAGTCCAGAGGGGCGGAAGATACACCGGAAAAAGTCAGACGTTTTCAGGGCGAAGTGGAGTATTTCGGGAATACCTGGAAGCACATTCTGGAAAACGGAGATCCCTTCTATAATCCGAACCTTTCTCTTCACAGGCCGGATTTTACGTTGTCATCGTGAGGAATAAAAGTTGGCAAATGTCAGATTTGAAATAGAGACAATAAGAAAAAGCATACGCAGGGAAAATGTTCTGCTGTTCTGGGGGTTTTTTACCGGAACAGAGGCTCCTGTGGAGCAGCTCTGCGGATGTCTGGAGGTCCTGGCGGACGGACATCTGACCGGCGCGGACATCTCGGTTTTGGACAGCCTTGCCGTGCAGCGGTACTACGCGGGGAAGGGGATTCCCGCGGAAAAAAGGGTGCTTGTGCAGGCGGAGCTCCCGGAAAAATTTGCCATGGTCAATCTGGTACTCCGGATTCCGGTCGGCGACCAGCCGGATGAGATTCTTCTGAAGTCCGTCTCGGCGGAAGACTGGGGAAAAATGCCGTTCCGGCCCCTGCAGTGTGTCCTCGACAGCATGAAAGAGACGGAAACAGGTTACCGGCTGCAGGGATGGACGGTCAGCAGGGAGCCTGTGGAGATTCATCTGAAGGATGGCAAGGGAATCACTCTGTCCTGTCTTTCGGAGCGGGTGTACCGGCCGGATGTCCTGCTCTCTTTTCCGGAGCTCCCGGAAGGAGAAAGCTGCGGTTTTGTCCTTCAGCTCAGTCAGAAAAACATCATCTATCCTCTGCGAATAGAAGTGCAGGGGGAACATGACAGCTTTGTATACAAAATCGGCAAAAAACAGGCGGAACATCTTTTGTCAGGCATGAACGGAGGTGTCCTGGGGACAGCGGAGGAGCTTATCCACAGAGGAGTGGAAATGATTCGCAGCCAGGGAGTATCGGCATTCCTGCACCGGGCCAAGGATCAGCTGAC
>CACVSR010000026.1 GCA_902756775.1 uncultured Lachnospiraceae bacterium
CTGTCAAAGGCAAAGGTGCCCGTGCCATAAGTGCAGTAAACGAATTCCCAGCTTTCATGGGCGTGGCGCGCTACGGTGTGGGTCATCTCGTGCCGGCCAGCGTAAATAATCTCGTTCATTCGTCTCATCCTTTCAAATGGTGCGCCGGGAAAGCCTGGCGCGCTGAAAAGCGGTTCCAGTATCATTATACCAAATGACATCCGTTTTGTCCATGACCTAACTTACTTGAGGAGGTAATACGATGGCGTACCTGACGCTGAAAAACATCAACAAAATCTATCCCAACGGATTCCATGCGGTGCATAACTTCAACCTGGAAATTGAAAAGGGAGAATTTGTTGTATTCGTCGGCCCCTCCGGCTGCGGCAAATCCACCACCCTGCGCATGATCGCGGGCCTGGAGGATATCTCCAGCGGCGAATTCATCCTGGACGGCAAGCGCGCCAACGAGATGGGTCCCCGGGAACGCGAGATCGCCATGGTGTTCCAGAGCTATGCCCTGTATCCGCAGATGACGGTGTATGACAATATCGCCTTCGGCCTCACCCTGCAGGGCGTGGACGAGGACGTGATCGAGGAGCGGGTCAAGAATACCGCCCGCATCTTGGGCCTGACCGATTATCTGGATCGTCTGCCCCGCGCCCTGTCCGGCGGCCAGCGCCAGCGCGTGGCCATTGGCCGCGCCATCATCCGCAAGGTGGGCATCTTCCTGATGGACGAGCCGCTGTCCAACCTGGACGCCAAGCTTCGTGTCCAGATGCGTACCGAAATTGCCAAGCTGCATGACAGACTGGGCGCAACCATCATCTATGTAACACATGACCAGACCGAGGCTATGACTCTTGGTACCCGCATTGTTGTTATGAAGGAGGGCGTTGTTCAGCAGGTAGATACTCCCCAGAATCTGTACAACGAGCCCGGCAATCTGTTTGTAGCAGGATTTATCGGTTCTCCGCAGATGAACTTCATGGATGCCGTTGTAGAAGAGAAGGGTTCTTCCGTTATCCTGAACGTAGGCGGACAGGAATTCACTCTTCCTGAGAACAAGGCTAAAGTTCTGAAAGAAAAAGGCTATATCGGAAAGACTGTTGTTGCCGGTATCCGTCCCGAAAACGTCGATGATGATCCAGAATCCCTGGCAAAATATCCGAACGCGACCTTTGAGGCAAAGATCAATGTTTACGAGCTTCTTGGCGCAGAAGTATTCCTGTACTTCGATTTTGCCGGCACTCCGATGACTGCACGTGTACAGCCCGGAACCCCTGCCAGAACAGGCTCTACTGTTAAATTCGCTATTGAAATTGATAAAATGCACATCTTTGACAAGGATACCGAGCTGGCAATCTGCCACTGATTTCCTGGAAATTCAATGCATACATACCCGGCGGATCTCGGCATCCGCCGGGATTTTTATTGTATAAGTCCAGTTTCGAAGCAAAAGCTTATGGGCCGCTTGCGGACCAGGAAGCTTTCGCTCCGGAAACGACAACAAGTATGAGCATGGAGTGACGCGCCAGCGGCACGGAAATGCGAATACTTGTTAGCGGTGCGAGAGCTGCTGAAAGCAGCAAAGCAGCGCGGCGGACTTATACAGGCAGATAATCCAAAAAGTCCAGTTTCGGAGCAAAAGCTTAGGAGACGCTTGCGGAAAACCGACAGCGCTTATAAAATAAAAGCAAAGCCAGCAAAAAACCGGAGGTACTGTGTATGATTTCAGCAAAGCTATTACTAAGCGCGGTCAGTGATCTGGAGGATATCCTGGATGTCCATTTCATCGTGTATAACCATGCGGGTGAGTGCATTTACGGCCCTGCCCGCCAGACAGACGCCGAATTCTCCGCGGTTTCCCGGTTTATCGGATCAGCCGCGGAAACCATGGTGATCAATAATACTTATTTTTTTAAGGTATTAGAGAGCGAGCGGGCAGAATACGTGATTGAAGCGGGCGGTTCCAATGCCGAACTGGGCGGACGTCTTGCCGTCAGTGAGATTCGTCACATGCTGGCCGTCGCCGATGCCCAGACAGACCGGAGCCTTTTTATGCAGAATGTTCTTCTGGACAATTTTCTTTCCACAGACATGCATGCCAAGGCCAAAAAGCTGAAAATCAGGGAGAATATCCGCAGAATTGTTTATCTTGTCGAGGTAACCCCTGACCGGGATAATACCGCCCATCAGGTTTTAAAGGCTGTCTGCCTGACGACGAAATATGATGTTTTTGTCACTCCCGTGGATTCCAGACATCTGGCTGTTATTCAGGAGACAGATCCGGATGAGACAGAGACGCAGTTCCGTCAGCAGGCGGAAGTCTTTCTGGATACCCTGAATGCAGAGGCTATGATACCCGCCTATATTTCTTACGGCAACCCGGCTTCTTCGCTGAGCACGCTGTCTCAGTCCTACAAGGAAGCGCAGCTTGCCATGACCGTGGGGCAGATATTCAAACCGGATCAGAGAATTTCCTCCTACAACAGTCTGGGAATCGGTCGGCTGATCTACCAGCTTCCTCCGTCTCTGTGCAATCTTTTTCTGAAGGAGACATTTGACCACGACATTTTTCAGGAACTGGATGACGAGACGATGCTCACCATCCGCCACTTCTTTGACAACAATCTGAATATTTCCGAAACTGCGAGACAGCTGTACATTCACCGGAATACACTGGTGTACAGGCTGGAACGGCTGCAAAAAACAACCGGACTGGATATACGGAAATTCGATGAGGCCATGACATTCAAGATTGCCATGCTTGTACACGACTGTCTGATGCACCAGAAGGAGATGTAAAATCGTGCGCCGCCGGGCGCACCTGCTTTTCCACCGGAAAATACGGAGTCTGAACGCAGCAGTCCAGAAATCCAAATAAAAAAAATCAAAAAAGAACGCCTTCCCGGACATTTACCGCCCGGAGAGACGTTCTCTTTTATTCCTCTCATCCGGATTTCTCCGGATTTTTTCATCTTTTTACATCATGCCGGGAGCGCCTGCACCAGCGGGTGCTGCGGGAGCCGGCTCCTTGATGATGGAGACTGCAGACTCGGTTGTCAGCAGAGAAGATGCAACGGAGGTTGCATTCTGCAGCGCACTTCTGGTAACCTTTGCCGGATCCAGAATTCCTGCTTCCACCATATCTACATACTCTTCTTTATAAGCATCGAAGCCCACGCCAACCGGAGACTCTTTTACCTTGTTGATGATGACTGCGCCTTCCAGTCCTGCGTTCTCTGCGATGGTAGCAAGCGGAGCTTCCAGAGCTTTTACGACGATCATCGCACCGGTCTTCTCGTCGCCTTCCAGTGTCTTTGCATATGCGGCAAGATCCTTGGTAGCGTGTACATAAGCAGAACCGCCGCCTGCGATAATTCCTTCCTCAACTGCCGCACGTGTTGCGTTCAGAGCATCCTCCATACGGAACTTGGCTTCCTTCATCTCGGTCTCTGTTGCGGCACCTACACGGATAACTGCTACGCCGCCGGACAGCTTGGCCAGTCTCTCCTGCAGTTTCTCTCTGTCAAAGTCGGACTTTGTCTCTTCAATCTGAGCCTTGATCTGAGCAATTCTGTCCTTGATGGCGTTCTTGTCGCCCGCACCGTCAACGATCGTTGTGGTCTCTTTCTTAATCTGAACAGATTTTGCTTTTCCGAGCATATCCATAGTCGCATCCTTCAGCTCGATTCCAAGCTCGGAGGAAACAACCTGGCCGCCTGTCAGGATTGCGATATCCTGCAGCATTTCTTTTCTTCTGTCGCCATAGCCGGGAGCTTTAACCGCACATACCTTGAAGGTTCCACGCAGCTTGTTAACAATCAGGGTAGACAGAGCCTCTCCCTCGACATCCTCTGCGATAATCAGCAGGCTTGCGCCATTCTGGACAATCTGCTCCAGAAGCGGCAGGATCTCCTGGATATTGCTGATCTTCTTATCTGTAATCAGAATATACGGATTCTCCAGATCTGCTTCCATCTTCTCCATATCGGTTGCCAGATAAGCGGAAACATATCCACGGTCGAACTGCATTCCTTCTACCAGATCCAGCTCGGTCTGCATGGTCTTGGACTCCTCGATGGTAATGACGCCATCGTTGGTAACCTTCTCCATGGCATCTGCTACCAGCTTGCCGACCTCATCATCTCCGGAGGACACAGCAGCAACTCTTGCAATCTGCTCCTTGCCGCTTACCTTCTTGCTCATGTCCTTAATAAGCTCTACCGCCTTGTCGGTAGCTTTCTTCATACCCTTTCTGAGGATAATCGGATTAGCGCCGGCAGCCAGATTGCGCATGCCTTCGTGAATCATAGCCTGTGCAAGTACGGTGGCAGTTGTGGTACCATCACCGGCTACATCGTTCGTCTTGGAAGCGACTTCACGGATTAACTGTGCGCCCATGTTTTCAAATCCATCTTCCAGCTCAATTTCCTTGGCAATGGTAACACCGTCATTGGTAATGGTCGGTGCGCCATAGGACTTCTCCAGAACTACATTGCGTCCCTTCGGTCCAAGTGTCACGCGAACGGTATTTGCCAGTTTATCTACACCAGCCTGAAGGGCTGTTCTTGCTTCCTCTCCGTATTTAATTTCCTTTGCCATAATTGCTTATCCTCCTGATTGATCCTGTGATTAATTATTTGTAATTTTTCAGCACCCCCAGAAAACTGATGAAATCCGGATGGAGAGCTTGCTCGCCGGACGGTTTCAGAAGTTTTCTGAGGGGCGGACAAGCGGCGAAGCCGCTCTGACCGCTCACAACGAGGAACGCAAAGCGTTCTGAGATACGATTATTTTACAATGGCAAGAATATCATCCTGCTTTACAACGATATATTCCTCGCCGTCCAGTTTCACTTCTGTCCCGGCGTATTTGGAATAGATGACCTTGTCATCAACCTTAACTTCCATTTTAACGTCATCTTTGCCCGGTCCTACAGCGATAACCGTTGCTTCCTGCGGTTTTTCCTGTGCCTGAGAGGTAAGGATAATACCGGATTTTGTTTTTTCCTCTGCTTCTACCTGTTTCAGTACAACCCTGTCACCCAAAGGAACTAACTTCATAGTTTATGCCTCCTTAAATTTTCCTTTTCTTTATTAGCACTCATTATATCTGAGTGCTATCAACGAAGTATATAATAGTAAAAAGGCTATTATTACGCAAGTGCATAAAATGCACAATTATCTCTTTTTATCTCTTTATTTATCTTTTTTACTCTGTTTTTTTCTATTTTTTGCAAACTTCCAATTTTCCGGCCTGGAAGTGCTGTATTCCCGCCCTCTGCAGTTCCACCGACAGCGGTCTTTAATCTGTCAGCGGTTCTCCAGTCGGCAGCTTTTTGATCTGTCAGCAGTTCCCCAAGAAGCAGCTTTGCGATCTGCAGGCAGGGTACCACAGGGTTCATCAGCTAATCCATTCTTTGCGCTTTCCGGAACTACTGCATCTGCCAACTATCGAAAAGAGCAGGAGCTGCGGAAACCAAGGTTTCCGCAGCTCCTGCTTACGTACTCTTCTCTCTGTATAATACCGCAAGGCCTTTGTTTCTTCTGACCTGCTTACTTTTTTTCCTGTTCTTTCTGTTTTCCGTTTCTCTGCTTTTTGATGTCGTCCAGTTTCTGCTTTCCGTTCCTCTGCTTTTTAATTTCATCCAGTTCATCAAAGATATAATCATTCAGAACCTTGATGTAGGTTCCCTTCATGCCGCTTGACCGGGACTCGATTACGCCGGCGCTCTCAAACTTCCGGAGCGCATTGACAATCACCGAACGGGTAATGCCGACACGGTCCGCAATCTTGCTGGCAACAAGGATTCCCTCTGTTCCTTTCAGCTCATCAAAGATATGAATAATAGCTTCCAGTTCGCTGAAGGAAAGCGTGCTGAACGCAGATTTAACAACCTGGATTTTCCGGTTTTCTTCTACATTTTCCTCGTTTACCGAGCGCATCATCTCCAGTCCCACCACAGTCGTCCCGTATTCGCTGACGATGATGTCGTCAATATCATAGGGCGGATTGTAGCGGTACATGAAAACGGTTCCTAACCGCTCTCCCGCAATTTCTATGGGATTGATGATAGCCGTAAATTTATCGTTTTCCGGATCCTCAAACCCAAGTGTGCTCATATTTACGTTTTCCTTTGTGGAAAGTACGCTTAAAAACCGGTCGTTCAACAGACTGTCCACATGGCTTCCCACTTCATTGGTTAAAAGTTCTGTAATTTCCGGCACTCCCTCGCAGAAAGCGACACCCAGAACCTTGCCTTTTTTACTGATTACAAGAATATTGGAATCCAGGCATTCCACCATAACCTTGCAGATGTCATTAAAGACAACCTTCGTCGAGCTGTTGTTGTGCAGCAATTTGTTGATTTTCCTAGTTTTATCCAGTAGTTGTACGCTCATTTCGTCTCCTGTTCTGCTATTTGCACAGCCTTTATCGTATGCCACACACAAATACATATGTCAGGTTCATCATAACATAGGAAAAAATAGTCTTCAATATTTTTTCTGAAAATTCCGTCATTATCTTCCATTCTCTTCCGAAGATTGAAATTTGAATTGTTTCCACCGACGTCGGCTGCATAGTAACAGGAAAATATGATCTGTATATGGACATCATTTGAATATTCTGTCAATCTTTATCTTCTCGTTTTTTCACAAATCCGCATTCCTTGTCCGCGCAGGCAATCCGGTTTCCACGGATTACCATATATCCTCCGCACTTCGGACATTTTTCTCTGACCGGCTGCTGCCAGCTCATAAATTCACATTCCGGATAGTGCTCACATCCGTAGTAAACCCTTCCTTTTCTGGTTTTCTTGCGGAGTATTTCTCCCCCGCATCGGGGACAGGACACGCCTATTTTTTCCTGATACGGCTTTGTGTTCCTGCACTCCGGGAATCCGGGGCAGGCAAGGAATTTGCCGTGGGGTCCGTACTTTACAACCATATGTCTGCCGCAGTTCTCGCAGATGACGTCTGACACCTCATCCTCGATCTTTACTTTATCCAGCTCTTTTTCCGCAGCCTGCACAGAGGCCTCCAGATCCGGCCAGAAATTTTCCACGACAGTTTTCCAGTTGATAATCCCGTCGCCGACAGCATCCAGAAGCTGTTCCATATTGGCGGTGAAATTCACATCTACAATGCTGGGGAACGCCTGCTTCATCATATCGTTCACCACTTCTCCCAGCTCGGTCATGTACAGGTTTTTCTTTTCCCTTGTCACATAATGGCGGGCAATGATGGTGGTGATTGTCGGCGCATAGGTGCTGGGTCGTCCGATTCCGAGCTCCTCCAGCGTTTTCACAAGCGTAGCCTCTGTATAGTGTGCAGGAGGCTGGGTAAAGTGCTGTTCCTGCTGATACTCCAGAAGCTTCAGCGAACTCTTCTCTGTAATTCCACTCAGGTAATCATCCCGCACCCTTCCGTCTTCCTCCGGTGCATAAACAGAAAGGAATCCGTCGAAGATCACCTTGGAGGACGCCGCGGTAAAAATATATTTTCCCGCCTTTATTTTTACGGAATCCGTTTCATAGCGGGCCGGCGTCATACGGCTGGCCGTAAAGCGCTTCCAAATCAGCTGATAGAGACGGAACTGTTCTCTGGTAAGATGCTCCTTTACAGATACCGGTGTTCTTGTAATATCCGTAGGGCGGATGGCCTCGTGCGCATCCTGTGCGTTCTTATTGGTATTGGCGGTATTCCCTGTGGCCGTGTACGCGCCTCCGTACTGCTTCGCAATATAGGAACGGGCTGCCTGATCTGCTTCTTCGGAAATACGCGTGGAATCCGTACGCAGGTAGGAAATCAGTCCGACTGTCCCCTCCCTGGGAAGCGTAATTCCCTCATATAACTGCTGGGCAACCTGCATGGTTTTATAGGTAGACATATTCAGCGTCCGGGACGCCTCCTGCTGCAGGGTACTGGTCGTAAATGGAAGCGGCGCCTTTCGGGTGCGCTCCCCTTTTTTCAGTTCCTCTACATGAAAGGATTCGCCCTGCAGGTCAGAAAGCACCTGCCTGACCTGTTCCTCCGACTGCAGCTCTGCCTTTTTCCCATCCTTTCCGTAAAAATGGGCGGTCAGAGGCTTTTTCATCCCGTCCACCTGAAGATCCGCATCCAGTGTCCAGTATTCCTTGGGAATGAAAGAATTGATTTCATCCTCACGGTCGGCAATAATACGCAGCGCCACGGACTGTACCCGGCCGGCGGAAAGGCCTCGTTTGATTTTTTTCCACAAGAGCGGGCTGATTTCATACCCGACCATACGGTCCAGACATCTCCGCGCCTGCTGTTCATTGACCAGGTTCATGTCAATGTCTCTGGCATTTTTTAAAGATGCCTTAACGGCAGATTTCGTAATTTCATTAAATGTGATCCGGCGCATTTTTTTCGGATCCAGCTTTAACGCCTTGGAAAGATGCCAGGATATCGCCTCGCCCTCACGATCCGGGTCGGTAGCCAGATAAACTTTATCCGCCTTAGAAGCGGCCTTCTTTAAGGAAGCAACCAGTTCTCCCTTTCCACGGATAGTTATGTATTTCGGTTCAAAGTCATGCTCCACATCAATTCCGAGACTGCTTTTCGGCAGATCTCTGACATGGCCGTTAGACGCAAGAACCGTGTAGCTCGGTCCGAGAAATTTCTTGACAGATTTCACCTTAGTCGGTGACTCAACGATAACAAGGTTATTTGCCAAAACAAATGCCTCCCGCAAATACTTGATAAATTGCCTCTTTCCTTCGAATCTGCGATACGCATGCATCACTATAACGCAAAAGATCAGTCCTTGCAAGAAAATTTCTGACAAAGGAACGCTTTTCTCCTTGACAGCTGACAAAAACTGTTCAATACTGAAGTTGCTTTCGGGGGAAAGCTTTGTCTGCGCGGAGAGTCAGGAGGCTTTATGTTCTGCAGTATTCTCTCTGCCGCAATTTACGGCGTAGATGCCGTTCCCATCTGGGTAGAAGCAGATGTGAGCAGCGGCATGCCCGTTTTTTCTATGGTCGGTTTTGTCTCCTCCCAGGTAAGGGAGGCACAGGACCGTGTCCGCACCGCACTTCGCAACCTGGGCATTCTGCTTCCGCCCAAACGAATCACGATCAATCTTTCTCCGGGTGATATACGGAAAGAGGGCACCCGCTTTGACCTTCCCATTGCCGCCGCCGTTCTTCAGGCTGTGGGCGAAATACCGGAACACGCCCTGGATGGGGTCATGCTGATCGGCGAGCTTCATCTGGACGGCAGAATCGAACGAATTGCCGGGGTACTTCCCAGCGTTCTGATGGCAAGGGAAAAAGGATGCAGAATCTGTCTTGTGCCCGCAGGCAATTTACGTGAGGGCAGAATTGTCTCCGGAATCCGTGTCACAGGCATCCGTCATCTGCATGAGCTGATACAGTTCTGCAAAGATTCTTCTCTCCCTCCTTCCGAACCGGATCCCGTTTCCGAACCGGAGAAGCCGGCTGCCCAGGAAGATTTTCGCGATATCCGCGGGCAGACCCCGGTCATACGTGCGGCGCTTATCTCTGCCGCCGGATTTCACAATCTCCTTCTGTCCGGTCCCCCCGGCTCCGGCAAATCCATGATAGCCAGGAGAATCCCGGGAATTCTTCCTCCTCTTACACCGGAGGAAAGTCTGGAAATATCCCGGATCTACTCCATCGCAGGACTGCTTCCCGAAGGACAGCCGCTGATGAAAAGCCGCCCCTTCCGCGCACCGCATCACAACATTTCCGCCGCGGCGCTCTGCGGCGGCGGCATGATTCCCCGGCCGGGAGAAATTACGCTGGCGCACAGAGGAATTTTGTACATGGACGAGCTGCCGGAAGCCGACCCGCGCACATTGGAAATGCTGCGCCAGCCGCTGGAAGAGCGGCGGATTACCGTCTCCCGTTCGGGGGGAACCTTTCTTTTTCCCGCATCCTTCCTGTTTATTGCCGCCATGAACCCCTGTCCCTGCGGCTACTACCCGGACCGGGAACGCTGCAGCTGTTCTCCAAGAGAAATCGAACTGTATCAGGCACGGATCAGCCAGCCCCTCCTGGATCGGATCGATCTGCACTGCAGCGTTCCGGCCGTCAGCTACGCTGACCTGACTTCTCCCTCCGGGGATGTGGTTTCCTCCGCGCAGCTTCAGAAAAAAGTCACCGATGCCAGCCTCATACAGCAGGAGCGGTACCAGGGTGAGAGTTTTCTCTTTAACAGCGAGCTTCCTGTTTCTCTTCTGAACCGTTACTGCTGCCTTACCGGCGAGGCCGCCCGTATGATGGAAAATGCTTTTTCCCGTCTGGGTCTCAGCGCCAGAGGCTACCACCATCTTCTCCGTGTATCCCGGACCATTGCGGATCTGGAACATTCCGACTCCATCTGCGAAGCACACGTAAGCGAAGCAATCTGCTTCCGCAGACAGAGCCGGCATACGTAAACTGCCGGCATGCGGATTCGCTGCCATCTTTGCTGCAGGAAAGCCGGTCTATGCAGGCAGAGCTGCACACGTCCGTATGCGTATCCGACCCCAAATCGGCAGCACGAGCGTGACTGCCTGTACTGTGGATATGCGGAAACATCCAAAGTGGGTAAGGATACCGGGATTTCCGTAGAGCCTGTACTGTGGATACGCGGAAGCATCCGCCTGCCGGGCAGGGGCGCTTACTGTAAGAAAGGAGATTTTTCGTGCAGAAAAGGAATTATATTCTTGACACCTCGCCGGAACTGACCCGGAAAATCCGTCTGGTGGAAAAATACCGTTCGGACGGAACCATTAACCCTGCCTATCCTTCCCGGCTCCTTCCCTATGGACAAATGCCGAAAGCTCTGTTCCTGATCGGCGAATTTCCCGACCCGTCAAAAAAGACAGCCGCCATTGTCGGTGCCCGCAGCTGCAGCGCCTACGGAAAGGCAGAGGCACGCCGTTTTGCCGCCTGCCTGGCCTCTTCCGGCGTGCAGGTTATCAGCGGTATGGCTTCCGGCATCGATGCGTGGGCGCAAAGGGGAGCACTTGATGTCCGCGGCAGAACCTTCTCCGTTCTGGGCTGCGGAGTCAATGTCTGCTATCCCAGAGAAAACTACAGCCTGTATCGGGAAATTGCAGAAGGACACGGAGGGCTGATCTCGGAATTTGCTCCGGATGCCCTGCCCCTTTCCTGGCATTTCCCGATCCGCAACCGGATTATCAGCGCCCTGGCTGACATCGTTCTGGTCGTAGAAGCCCGCCTGAAAAGCGGCTCGCTGATCACCGCGGATTACGCCCTGGATCAGGGTAAAACCGTCTATGCCGTCCCCGGCAGAAACGACGACCCCCTGAGTCAGGGCTGCAACCGTCTGATCGCTCAGGGCGCAGGCATTGCCACCTCTCCTGAGATTCTTCTGGAAGAACTCGGCCTGCCTGTATCGAAGAATAAAGAGAAAGAAAAAAGAGAAAAACAGATTCCGCCGGAATGGAAAAAAACAGGAGAATTCCGGAAAATCTTTACCAGCCTGGACAGCCGGGAAATAACCCTTTCCGAACTGCAGGAAAAAACGGGAATCGAAATACCGCAGCTGTGCCTGGTTCTGATGCAGATGTGCATGTCCGGATATGCGGAAGAAACCGCACCCGGTTACTACCGGAAGACAAATTAAACAGAGCGCAAGCGCTTTCCGGAGGGGTATTCATTTATCCATTTATTCAAAGGAACAACCCCTTTACCCTTTACGCATCCGCAGGATGTCGAAGGGTTTGGGAATGCCGCCGAGCTTTACGTGAACTTCCTGCTGCGGGTGAGGCGCGCTGTCCATGGGATTTCCTTCCTCGTCCCGTATTTCCTCCACAATGACTTCCGGATTGCTTCCGTCCGGTTTCATCACCTCAATACGATCCCCGACAGAAAATTTGTTTTTCTGACACAGCACGGTATACCCATTCTCATCCTCTCCTTCGGCAATCCCCAGGCAGACATAGTTGGTAATGTACGTATTACTGTCATAAATCTGATCCTCCGAGGAAGGTTTATGATAATAAAACCCTGTCGTAAACTGCCGGTAGGTACAGTCCGCAATCTGCTCCAGATACCAGTCCATGTGGGATTGATAGAGAGCCGGGTCTTCCAGATAATCATCAATTGCTTTCCGGTATGTGCGGGCGACTGTAGCCACATAGAGAGCGCTTTTCATCCGCCCTTCTATCTTATAGCTGTCAATTCCCGCTTCCATAAGATCCGGAATATGGTCAATCATACAGAGGTCTTTGGAGTTAAAGATGAAGGTTCCTCTTTCATTTTCCAGAACAGGAAGATATTCTCCCGGACGGGTCTCTTCCTGCAGAAAAGCCATCTTTTCTCCGGGACGTGTTTCCTGTTCCAGCTCTGCCAGCCTTTCCGCATCCTCCTCCGGTGCTGTCAGATACTTCCATCTGCAGGGATGTGTGCAGGCACCCCGATTCGCATCTCTGCCGGTAAAATAGTTGGACAGAAGACATCTTCCGGAGTAGGATATGCACATTGCCCCGTGGACAAAGCTTTCAATTTCCAGATCCTCCGGAACCTGCTGCCGGATCTCCCGGATTTCCTGCAAAGACAGCTCCCTGGCCGTAACCACCCTGCGGGCTCCCAGTCGGTGCCAGAAGAGGAAGGTCTCCGCATTGGTATTATTTGCCTGTGTGCTGATATGGCGGTCTATTTCCGGACAGATTTCTCCCGCGAGAGTGAATACTCCGGGGTCTGCAATGATCAGGGCGTCCGGATGGAGTTTCTTCAGTTCTTTCAGATAGACGCGTATTCCTTCCAGATCTCGGTTATGTGCCAGAATATTGACTGTCACATGCACTTTTACCCCATGTTCATGTGCGTAGCTTATCCCCTCCGCCATATCGTCACGGCTGAAATTTTTTGCCTTTGCCCGGAGTCCGAATACTTCTCCGCCGATATAGACCGCATCTGCCCCAAAGGCGACCGCCACCTTCAGCACCTCCAGACAGGAGGCAGGAATCAAAAGCTCCGGTTTTCTTTTTCCGTTCATCATCCGCATGGTAACATCCTCTGTTTTCCTTCTTCTACTGTCTCCCGGACTTATACACGGAAAGCGTGACCCCGTCCCCCAGGGGAAGAATGGAAGTCTCCAGGACTTCACTGTCCTTCAGCGCCCGCAGGTATTCCCGCATGCGCCTGTAAATCGTGCGGTTGCGCCGTTCCACCGCATAATGGGATTCGATAATGTCCCCTCCCTGCAGCACGTTGTCGGAAACAAGCACGCTTCCCGGCCGCATCAGACGAAGCAGTTCCGGAAGATACCGGATATACTGCGCCTTGGCCGCATCCAGGAAAATAAAATCAAAGGGATCCGACAGCGTTTTTAAAACATCCGCCGCGTCCCCCTTCAACAGGGTGATCCTGTCTGCGTAACCGGATTCCCTGAAATTTTTCTGCGCTATGGGTATGCGCTTTTCATAGTCCTCGATGGTCGTTATCCTGCATTCCGGCGACGTCGCTCCTGCCATAAGAATAGCGGAAAAGCCGACCGCCGTTCCGATCTCCAGCACAGCCCCCGGCTTTTCTATCTCCAGAATGGTTTTCAGAAAGCTCTGCATTTCTCTGCGGATAACCGGCACCCTGTCTTTTCTGGCCTGCTGCTCCAGCCTGTCCAGAAAAGGTGTATTCCCGTGATCCAGAGAATTGATAAAAGCGGTCATCCGACTGTCTGTAATCATACCTTTACATTCCCTTCCGGCGTGGTCCCGCTTTCTTCCTGTTCCTTCCCGGAGGATGAGATTACGTTTTCCCCTCCATTTACCGAATGCTCCGAGTCGGAGCCTGCCAGGGAAGAAATAATGACATCCGGAGTCATGGCGGTATTCAGAGAATAGGTGCCCGGAAGAATCTGGTTATGATAGTCGGAAATAAATTCCTGCACCCAGAAAGCAGCGGGGCTTTCATCCAGCAGTCCTTCCGCCCGGAGCATTTTTCCGATATCGTAAACTGACATGTCCTCCGTAACGGTTACAGTGACCTTTCTCCCGTTCCCGCTGTCCACGGCATTCTGATGAAACACCTCGTAACCGAGCCCATACGCTTTTTTACAGAAATATATAAGGACAACGACCAGGCAGATGATCAAAAGGATCTTCAGCAGCCCCTTTACGCCGAAAAGCGCGACACGATATCCGACATTGTCCTTTTTTTCTTTTCCTGCCATTTTCAGCTCCTCTTAGTGCCCGGGCTTTTCCATTTCGGGGATATCCACCGCTACACTTTTGTTGATATAATTCACAACTCTCTGTACCATGCGGCAGACGGAGCTTTCCGCATCCAGATATTCCGCGGCAAGCGGATTTTTCAGTACGCCGCCGAATTCCCGCAGAACCTCGTCTGACTCGTCAAAAAGATCTCTGTCCGTCTGCTGAAGCTGAAAGTTCCGAACCCGGTATTCATCCACCTTCATTTGAGCTCCGGATTCTGCCGGAGCTGTTCTTCACATTTTTTATACCGCAGGTAATCCCTGGAGCTCCGGATTGCTGAAATAAGCTCCTCTGTCTGTAATGCTACCGGATCCATTTGGTTAAGCCTCCATAATAATAGGGAGAATCATCGGACGGCGCTGCGTACGCTTCCAGACAAATGCACTGAGGGCATCCTTTACTGATGTTTTCAGCTTTCCCCAGTCCGTAATATGACGATCCAGACAGTCATCCAGCGCATCTTCCGCAGCCACCCTGGCTTCATCCATCAGATCTTCTGACTCCCGGACATACACAAAGCCTCTGGAAACGATATCCGGTCCCGCCAGCAGCATGCCGCTGTGCCGGTCCAGCGTCAGGACGACGATAATAATGCCGTCCTCGGAAAGATGCTGCCTGTCGCGGAGCACAATATTTCCCACATCACCGACGCCAAGGCCGTCCACCATAATGCCGCCGGTCTCAACCTTTCCGGTCACCTTCGCGGACTCACTGTCCAGAGAAAGAACATCCCCGGTTTTCATGATAAAGATGTTTTCCTTTGGGATTCCCAGCTCCGCCGCCAGCTTTGCCTGAGCCTTCAGGTGCCGGTATTCCCCGTGAACAGGAATCGCGTACTTCGGCTTTACCAGAGAATATATCAGCTTGATCTCTTCCTGGCAGGCATGGCCGGATACATGGACATCCTGGAAAATAACATCCGCGCCCTTTTCGCAGAGCTCATTGATAACATTGGAGACTGCTTTTTCATTTCCGGGAATCGGGTGGGAACTGAACACAATCAGATCTCCCGGCTTAATGGTTACCTTCTTGTGAATGTCCGCGGCCATCCTGGAAAGCGCGGCCATGGACTCGCCCTGGCTGCCCGTAGTAACAAGAACCATCTTCTCGTCCGGATAATTTTTCATCTCGTTGATGTCAATCAGCGTGTGCTCCGGAATATTCAGGTAGCCCAGCTCTGACGCTGTGGATATGATATTGACCATGCTGCGGCCTTCTACCACAACTTTTCTTCCATATTTATAGGCAGTATAGATAATCTGCTGCACACGATCCACATTAGAGGCAAAGGTGGCAATAATCAGCCTCTGATTTTGATGCTCCGAAAAAATGGTATCAAAGGTATGGCCTACCGTGCGCTCGGACTTCGTAAAGCCCTCTCTCTCCGCGTTTGTGCTGTCGCACATCAGAGCCAGAACGCCTTTTTTCCCGATCTCGGCAAAACGCTGCAGGTCAATGGCATCACCAAATACCGGGGTGTAATCCACTTTAAAATCTCCTGTGTGGACAACAATACCCGCAGGCGAATAAATAGCCAGCGCAGCTGCATCCTGTATGCTGTGATTTGTCTTGATGAATTCGATACGAAAACACCCCAGATTGACAGACTGTCCGAATTTGATCACCTTTCGTCTGGTGGTGCGGAGCATATCATGCTCCTCCAGCTTATGCTCAATCAGCCCGACCGTCAGCTTTGTCGCGTAGATCGGGACATTGATTTCCCGCAGGACATAAGGCAGAGCCCCGATATGATCCTCATGTCCGTGTGTAATAACAAATCCTTTTACTTTGTTAATGTTCTGCTTCAGATATGTGATGTCCGGGATAACCAGGTCAATTCCCAGCATGTCGTCATCCGGGAAAGCCAGGCCGCAGTCCACCACAACAATACTGTCTTCATATTCAAAGGCAGTAATGTTCATGCCGATCTGTTCGAGGCCGCCCAGAGGGATAATCTTGAGCTTACTCGTTTGATTCGTTTTCAATATTCAGTTAACCTCCATACTTCTTCCGATCTTTGTCTGTTCTTTTTGCAGACTGAAAGACGGGCCGGAGGGCAATCAGGCTTTCTCAGGTTCTTTCGTGTCCTGTACCAGTACCGTATCCTCCAGCATCTGCTGGAAAACACCGGCCACTGCATGGAATTCTGTGTCATCCACTACGGGAACAAAATCCGCTTCCTCATCGCCGTCTTCGGACAGGTCTTTCAGAATGCAGGCATTTGCCTCTTCTCCGTCAGAATCAGTTACCAGGAGGTAGTTCACTCCTCCTATCCTGGTTTCCTCTTCTACAAAAAATTCTTCCGTTCTGCCGTCTTCTGTTGTAAAGCTTACTTTTTCTCTTTTCATGTTCGCAGCTCCGGCATCATTTCCGGCCGTTTTCCAAAGAATCCAAATACCCCTGCAGGATGAATGTGGCCGCAATCTGATCGATCACTTCCTTGCGGTCTCGTCCTTTTACCCCTGTCTCGTCCAGGATACGATCCGCTGCCACGGTCGTAAGACGTTCATCCCACATGACAACCTTTTTGCCGGTCCTTCGTTCAAGCATATCGCGGAACTCCAGAGATTTGGCAGCCCGGTCGCCGATGTCATTATTCATGTGTTTTGGAAATCCGAGAACAATGGTGTCCGCATCATATTCCTTTACCAGTTCTTCAATTCTGGCAAGGGTCTGGCGCAGCTTGTTTTGCTGCTTCCTGCGGATAATCTCCACTCCCTGCGCAGTATACCCCAGCGGGTCGCTGACCGCAACCCCTACAGTTTTGGAGCCATAGTCCAGTCCCAGGATTCGTTTCACGATTTGTCTGTCCTCCAGGATTCGTTTTTGATGTACTCCTTCAGAAGCTCTTCTACCAGCTCATCGCGCTCCACCTTCATAATCATGCTGCGGGCGCCATTGTGGCTGGTAATGTAAGTCGGATCTCCGGACATGATATATCCCACGATCTGGTTAACGGGGTTATACCCCTTCTCCTCCATCGCGTGGTAGACAATATCCAGCACCCTTTTGGCCTGTGTGTCCGTCTCCGGCATTACCTCAAAATATTGTGTATTGCTTAAATCGCTCATGTCTTCACATCCTTTCACACTCCTGACGAGTGCCGCCGAATGGCAGAATCCGGCTTATAGCTTAATAATTGTAACGTACTTCCCCGAAAAGTGCAAGACAACAGCCGGGGCGTCAGACCGTCAGGCAGTCATGAAAGCTGATTTTTTCCGGCTTAACAGAAAGAATCCGGTTGGACAGCCCTTCCGCTGGAATGCCCGGATCATCCGCGGGCAGAAGCACTTTCTGATATTCTTTTCCGTGGCCCAGCCACCAGCTGCGCCCGCCTTCTGTCACCGTTTCCTCAAACAGCACTTCCATCGGCATACCACAGTAATACTTCAGGAATTCTTCTCTTCTTTTCCGGTCCAGATCCCGCAGCACGGCTCCTCTCTCTTTTTTCACTGCTTCCGGAATCTGATCCGGGAATGCCGCGGCTCTGGTTCCCTCCCTTCTGGAATACGGGAAAATGTGTGTCTCAAAGAAATGCATCTTTTCTACAAAGCTCCTGCACTCCTCGAAATCCTCCTCCGTCTCTCCCGGAAATCCGGTGATGATATCGGTGCAGATTGCCGGATGCCGGAAATATCTTCGCAGGAGCGCGCAGGTCTGCGAAAATTCCTCCGGTGTATATTTCCGGTTCATGCGCTGCAGGGTGCGGCTGCATCCGCTCTGCAGGGAAAGATGAAAATGCGGGCAGACCTTCGGCAGCTCCGCCATATTTTTCACAAATGCCTCGTCGATAGAACCCGGCTCCAGGGAACCCAGCCGGATTCTGCAGATTCCTTCCACCTGATGCACGGCCCGGATCAGGGCGGAAAGGTCTTCTCCCTCTCCCAGATCCTTCCCGTAGGAGCAGAGGTGAATGCCGGTGAGAACGACCTCCTGCACGCCACTGGCCACAAGACGTTCTGTCTCCTGCACGACATCCGCGATTTTCCTGCTGCGGACCCTGCCTCTTGCATAGGGAATAATGCAGTAGGAACAGAACTGATTGCAGCCGTCCTGCACCTTCAGAAATGCCCTGGTGTGTCCTTCCGCCCGGTCTGTTTCCAGCTTTTCTATTTCTCTGTCTTTTCTGATTTCCGAGGTATCTGTCCGCCTGCCGCCCCCTGCGAAATACCGTTCCAGCTCCTGCACCAGATCGCCCTTTCTGTCACTCCCGATAATCAGGTCTATGGCAGGATCCTTCTCCAGCTCCTTTCCCCGCATCTGGGCATAACAGCCCACGGCAACAACAACCGCATCCGGATTCATGCCGCGCGCCTTGTGAAGCATCTGGCGGGATTTCCGGTCCGCAATATTTGTCACCGTGCAGGTATTGATCACATAGACATCCGCTCCCGGCTCGAACGGAACAATACGGTAACCGGCGTTCTCCAGCGCCTGCTGCATGGCCTCCAGCTCATACGAATTCACCTTGCATCCCAGATTGTGAAGTGCCGCTTTTCGTAACATAAAATTTCCTTTCCGTTCCCGCACCCGCCTTGACTTTTCCCTGTTTAGCACGTATCATAGATTCAATGATGAACCAGAAAATCCGGTTATTTACAGTCTCCACCGTAATCTCGCGGCAGGGTTTGTTACAGCATACATGGAGGAAAAAAGATGCAGACAGTTAAAATTTCTTTGAATTCTATTGAAAAAGTAAAGAATTTCGTAAATGCGATTTCCAACTTTGACTTTGATTTTGATCTTGTGTCCGGAAGATACGTCATTGACGCGAAATCCATTATGGGCATTTTCAGTCTGGATCTTTCCAAACCGATCGACCTGAATATCCACACAGACGGATCCGAATTGACACAGGTTCTGGATGTTCTGAAGCCCTATATTGTGGAAGAAAAATAATCTTTCTCCGTTTTAGTTCCGGACTGTGCCCTGTCCGGATTTGGAAGGGCTTCCGTAGAACAACCGCTAATGAAAAAAACCGGCCTGTTGTCCGGCACAGACCCGCAGCCTCTGCTGCGGGTTCTTTTTTTGTTTCGCCTCTTGTCACAAAGCAGAGTCTTTATGCCTCTGCCAGAATCGTTTCCGCTGTGCTGACAGCCGTCTCCACCATCGGTTCTATCACGCCTTCCAGCTTCTTCTCCGATCTCTCGATCACTTTCAGAATCGGATGTGTCACCGGATGCTTCGCCACAAAAATCGTGCAGCAGTCCTCAAAGGGCTGGATGGATGTCTCATAGCTTCCGATTTCTCTGGATATTTCGATAATTTCCTGCTTATCGAAGCCGATCAGCGGGCGGAACACCGGAAGACTGCATACCGCATTGGTGCAGACCAGGCTGTCCACCGTCTGACTGGCCACCTGGCCGACGCTCTCTCCGGTAATCAATGCCTTTGCGCCGTCCTTCTGCGCAAAAATCTCCGCGATTTTCATCATATATCGCCGCATGATAATGGTAAGCTCCTCATGCGGACATTTTTCGTAAATAGCCAGCTGAATATCCGTGAAATTAACAATATGAAGCCGGATCGGCCCGCTGTAGGCAGCCACAATCCGCGCCAGATCCACGACCTTCTGCTTTGCCCTTTCGCTGGTATACGGTGGCGCATGGAAGTAGACCGCATCAATGGTCACTCCCCTCTTGGCAATCATGTAGCCGGCGACCGGAGAATCGATTCCTCCCGAAAGAAGGAGCTCTGCCTCCCCATTTGTCCCTACCGGCATGCCTCCCGGTCCGGGAATTACATGGGAGTAGATATAGATCTTCTTCCTTACCTCCACGGTGACCACGCAGTCCGGATGATGGACATCCACCTGCATCCACGGACATCCGTTCAGAACCGCCTCTCCCAGATCCGCGTTCAGCTGCATGGAATCCCTGGGGTAGCTTTTGTTGGAGCGGCGCGCAAAAATCTTAAAGGTCTTTGCCCTGCCCTCCGGATAAACTTCTGTCGTGTAGCGGACTACAGCCTGAGCCAGAGCCTCGAATCCCTCGTCCTCCACAATCACGACGGGACAGATTCCGGAGATGCCGAACACATGGCGCATGGCATCTACGGCTCCTTCAAAATCGAAGCTGCCGTCTGCCCGGACATAAATCCGTCCCATTTCACGGGTAACTTCAAATTCTCCCTCTACAGGCTTCAGACTGCGGGCAATCTGACGAACCAGTGCCTCCTCAAAGAGAATTCTGTTTTTTCCTTTGATGCCGATTTCGGCATATTTGATCAGAAATGCCTGATAATTCATCCTATTCCTCATCCATTCCTGCCAGATCGGTTCCTGCTGCATGTCTGCATGCCTCCGAAAACCGAAAACCGGTCAGTGTCTTGTAAAACGCCGGAGCACGGGAAGCAGCTCCCGCAGCGCATCCAGCGTATAGTCTATTTCCTCCGGCTGCGTCATGTCCGAGAAGCTGAACCGAACCGCAGATTCCATTTCCTCTCTGGGACAGCGGATAGCTGTAAGCGTCGGGCTTCCGGATCTCTTATGACTGGAGCAGGCGCTTCCGGCAGATACATAGATGCCCCTGTCCTCCAGCGCATGCAGAAGAACCTCGCTCCTGACCTTCAGGAAGGAGGCATTCAGAATATGCGGTGCCGCCTCCAAAGGATCAGACACCCCGTGGATAACCACCTGATCCAGCCCCGAAAGACCATCCGCCAGTTTCTTACGGAGTGCGTACATATGGTCTCTGTTCTCCTCCAGATGGTCATACATCATACGCGCGGCGAGACCCATGCCAGCAATTCCGGGAACATTGTCTGTCCCGGAGCGCATGCCTGACTGCTGGCCGCCGCCGTAAATCAACGGGCGAAGACGCACACGGTCATTGACATACAGGAAACCGACGCCCTTCGGCCCGTGAATTTTGTGGCCGCTGGCCGAAAGCATGTCAATTCCCATTCTGCCGGGAAGGATCCGGCACTTGCCGAAAGCCTGAATCGCGTCTACATGGAAAACCGTGTCCGGATTTGTCTCGTGAACGATCCGGGCGAGCTCTTCCACCGGCTCTATCGTCCCGATCTCATTATTTACCATCATAACGGAAACCAGAAGGGTGTCCTTTCGGATAGCCTGCCGGAGTTCCTCCGGATGGACGCGTCCCTCCCGATCCACAGGCAGAACAGTCAGATCAAAGCCCATGTCATGCAGCGCCGATGCCGGAGCTGATACAGCGGGATGCTCTACCGAGCTGATAATAAAATGGCCGCCCGTTCTCCTGTGCGCCATGGCCGTCCCTGCCAGCGCCCAGTTATTGGATTCGGTTCCGCCGGAGGTATAGTATAGTTCTCTCTCGTTTACCTTGAGAATATCCGACAGAATCTCCGTTGTCCTTCGGATATACTGCTCCGCCTCCACTCCCTTCCTGTGGAGAGAAGAAGGATTCCCGTAATCCTCCAGAAGTGTTTTCCGTATCAGGTCTGCCACTTCGGGATAACAACGGGTTGTCGCTCCATTGTCCAGATACGCTTCCATGCGTTCTCCTTTTCGGCTGAAATTTTTGCAGCGGTTTCTGCACATAAAAACGGCTGCCGGCCAGACTGCACTCTTTAGTCGGACTCCAGAAGATACATCAGGATAGAAAGCACTGTCATTCCGGCCGTCTCTGTGCGGAGAATCCGTTTCCCCAGCGTAACCGGAAGAAACCCTGCTTCCTGTGCCTCTTCCACCTCTGTTTCCTCAAAGCCGCCTTCCGGACCGATCAGAACCGCGACAGAATCTCCCGGCCGGACGGAGGAAAAAATTTTCCTTGTACCTGTCATTCCTTCCGCGTTTTCATAGGGAATCAGCCGGACATCCATGTCCTGCGCCTCTCTCAGCGCGTCCTGAAAACTGCAGAGCGGCTTCACTTCCGGGACAATCATTCTCTTTGACTGCTTTGCGGCGCTGGCCGCAACCGTATTCCAGCGGACCGCCTTGTTTGCCGCCCGCCTTGCGTCCAGCTTTACCACACATCTTTTGGACACCACGGGCACAACGGCACAGGCGCCAAGCTCCACCGCCTTCTGGATAACCGTCTCCATCTTATCACTTTTCGGCAGACACTGAAACAGCGTAATCCGGGAGGGCAGCTCCTTTCCCGGTTTCTGGGCGTCCAGAACCCTGGCTGTTACCTCCTCTTCCGAGAGATGCTCGATCTGACAAGTATATTCCCATTCATCCCCGCAGGCAACCAGAATCTGCTCACCCGGACGCATCCGGAGCACACTGCGGATGTGCCGTACATCCTTCCCGTCAATCCTCACCACTCCGTCCCGGATCTGCTGTTTCTCCACAAAAAACCGATACATACTGCTTTACCTCTGTACCGTCACCGACATCCACTCTCCCTGCTGCGTTGTCTCCACAAGATGCAGACCGGCTTTCTCCGCCGCGCGGATCACCTTCTGCTCCTGTCCCTGAAGAATCCCGGACGTAATGCACACGCCGCCCGGCTTCACGGCGCGTGCCACCGCCGGCATAAGAGGAACCAGGACATCCGCCAGAATATTGGCAGTCACCAGATCGTAGGCATTTTCCCCCACGGTGCGCTGTACTTCCGGGTCATCAATCAGATTGCCAATGATCATATCAAAGGCGTCCTCCGGAATTCCATTGGCTTTTTTGTTGTCCGCGACAGCCGGAACCGCGCACGGATCCAGATCCGTGCCCACCGCATGAGCCGCTCCCAGCTTCAGGGCAATAATAGAAAGGATGCCGCTGCCCGTCCCCACATCCAGAAGTCTGGTTTCGGAGGTTACATATTTTTTCAGCTGACGGATGCACAGCTGCGTCGTCTCATGCATGCCGGTGCCGAAGGCCGTTCCGGGGTCAATGTGAAGAATCATCTTGTCCCTGTCCTCATCCTTCACCTGCTCCCAGGACGGAATGACCAGAATATCATCAATGTAGAACTGTTTAAAGTACTGTTTCCAGTTATTGATCCAGTCCGTGTCCTCGGTCTCGGAAATTTCCAGCGTTCCCGCGCCGATGTCGCAGAACTCGCGCAGTTCATCCAGTGCCCTGCGGACCTTCCCCATGATTCCGTCCACATCATCCTTCTCCGGATCCAGATAGAAATCCAGCCAGGCGATCCCGTCATCTGTCTCCGGAACCGGGGCGATGTCCACGAACATCTGTGCCTTTTCCGATTCGGTGAGCGGGGCTTTATCCTCAATCTGCGCCCCCTCTATGCCGCAGTCATACAGCGCAGATATCACGATATCCTCCGCGCTCTCCAGTGTTTTCAGACGGAACTTTTTCCACTTCATGGTCAATCCTCTTCAAATTTTTCTTTCATCTTTTCACGGAAGGATTTTTTCTTCTTCCCTTCCTTCTCTCTGCCGTTTTCCGCGTAGTCCCTGTTTCCGCAGGCAGCATCGAATTCCCGCAGCGCCTCTTTAGCCTCCGCGCTCAGTCCGGTTGGCGTCTGCACAATCAACGTAACATACTGATCGCCGCGCACATTCTTGTTATGCAGGGATGGAACTCCCTTGCCTCGCAGACGGATCCTGGTATCCGTCTGCGTTCCCGGCTTGACCGAATAGACCACTTCGCCGTCCACCGTGTTGATCCGTATATCTCCTCCCAGAGCGGCCTGCGCAAAGGTAATCGGCGCCGTGGAGAAAATATTCACGCCGTCTCTCTGGAAAATCGGATGCGGGGCTACGACAACCTGAACCAGAAGATCCACTCTGGGTCCGCCGTTGACTCCAGGTTCTCCCTTATCCCGGATCCGGATGCTCTGTCCGTCGTCAATTCCCGCGGGAACTGCCACCTGGATCTTTTTGCGGCCGGAGGTATATCCTGTACCGTGGCAGTCGGGGCATTTCTCACGTATAATCTTTCCGCTGCCTCCGCACTGCGGACAGGTCTCAATGTTCTGTATCATGCCGAACATGGACTGCTGGGTATGTCTGATCTGCCCGGTTCCATGGCAGTTCGGACATGTTTCCGGCGAAGTTCCCGGCTTCGCCCCGGAACCGCCGCAGGTCTTGCAGGTATCCTTCAGTGTGATCTCTAGTTCCTTTGTACAGCCGAAGACTGCCTCTTCAAAGGCCAGATGTACAACCACCCGTAGATTTGAGCCTCTGCGCGGTCCGTTATTATTTCTGGAAGACCGGCCGCCGCCGAAAATATCTCCGAAGAAATCCCCGAAAATATCTCCCATGTCCATGCCGGAAAAGTCAAATCCTCCGGCACCTCCGGCGCCTCCGTTTTCAAAAGCGGCATGACCGTACTGGTCATAGGCCCGGCGCTTGTCCGGATCGCTCAGGACGCTGTATGCCTCTGTCGCCTCCTTGAACTTTTCTTCCGCTGCTTTATCACCGGGATTCATATCCGGATGATATTTTTTTGCCAGTTTCCTGTACGCGTGCTTCAGAGTCTCATCATCCGCGTTTCTGTCTACTCCGAGCACCTCATAATAATCGCGTTTCTCCGCCATTGTCTGAACTCCTAACCTGAGATATCCGCCGGACACGCCGGTCTGCAAAGACAGAAAACAGGGGCTGCTGGCCGGGATCTCCCGGCAGCAGTCCCTTTCCCTATCCTGTTAGCTTAACGTTTTACACTTCTTTGTAGTCGGCATCTACCACGTCATCGTTTCCGCCCTGGCCGCCGCTCTGCTGGGTGCCGGACGTCTGCCCGCCCTGCGGTCCCTGGCCGCTCTGGCCTCCTCCGTTCTGCTGCATGTTCTCATACATCTTTGTAAACAGATTCTGAGCGGAATTCATAACCTTCTCACGAGCCGCCTTGATATCCGTAACCTGGGCATCCGTCAGATTGTCCGCAGGTGTCTTTGCCAGAAGATCCTTCAGCGCGTTCAGGTCAGCCTCGACAGACGCCTTCTCGTCTGCAGACACCTTGTCGCCGGCCTCCTGCAGAGCCTTCTCAATCTGGAAAACAGTCGCGTCCGCATCGTTTCTGGTATCAATGGCTTCCTTGCGCTTCTTGTCTTCCTCCTCGTATTTTGCAGCTTCCTTTACTGCCTTGTCAATATCCTCTTCAGACATATTGGATCCGGCGGTAATGGTGATGTGCTGCTCCTTGCCGGTACCCAGATCCTTGGCGGAAACATTCACAATACCGTTCGCGTCAATATCAAAGGTAACCTCGATCTGCGGAACGCCACGTCTTGCAGGCGGAATTCCGTCCAGACGGAACTGGCCGAGGGATTTGTTATCCCTTGCGAACTTACGCTCGCCCTGTACAACATTGATATCCACAGCTGTCTGGTTATCCGCCGCAGTGGAGAAGATCTGGCTCTTCTTGGTCGGAATTGTAGTATTTCTCTCAATCAGAGGCGTCGCGATTCCTCCCATTGTCTCAATAGACAGTGTCAGCGGGGTAACATCCAGCAGAAGGATGTCTCCTGCTCCGGCATCTCCTGCCAGCTTGCCGCCCTGAATGGAAGCGCCGATGGCAACACACTCATCCGGGTTCAGACTCTTGCTGGGCTCATGGCCGGTCAGCTGTTTTACCTTCTCCTGAACAGCCGGGATACGTGTGGATCCTCCGACCAGAAGGACTTTCCCCAGATCAGAGGCATCCAGCCCTGCGTCGCTTAAAGCCTTTCTTACCGGCTCCGCCGTCATTTCTACCAGATCCGCAGTCAGCTCGTCAAATTTAGCCTTTGTCAGGTTCATATCCAGATGCTTTGCGCCATTCGCGTCCGCCGTGATAAACGGAAGGTTGATGTTGGTTGTGGAAGCGCTGGACAGCTCTTTCTTTGCCTTCTCTGCTGCCTCACGGATACGCTGCATAGCCATCTTGTCTCCGGTAAGGTCGATGCCTTCCTGTTTTTTAAACTCCTCGATAATATAATCGGCAACCTTCTGGTCAAAATCATCTCCGCCCAGGTGGTTATTTCCTGCAGTGGCAAGAACCTCGATCACGCCGTCGCCGATTTCGATAATGGACACATCAAAGGTACCGCCGCCAAGGTCGTATACCATGACCTTCTGTTCCTTTTCATTATCCAGCCCGTAAGCCAGCGCTGCCGCTGTCGGCTCGTTGATGATACGCTTTACATCAAGGCCTGCGATTTTTCCCGCGTCCTTGGTTGCCTGACGCTG
>CACVSR010000027.1:0-2693 GCA_902756775.1 uncultured Lachnospiraceae bacterium
CAAACAGAGTCCGAATCTTTTCTGTAAGATAACGCAAAGTGTCTCTGTGTTCCGTGAATATGATGAGCTTCTCACGCTGCTTATCCGCCGTAAACATACACTCATTATCCTGAAGCAGCTTCGACAGCTCATCCCACTTGCGGTCTTCGCCGCTCAGGCGCACTTCATTAGCCAGTCTTTCAAGATCCTTCAGCGTATTGATTTCCGCTTCCAGTTCTTTTATGGTGCGGGCTGCAGATGCCTGATCTGCTACATTCTCTTCTTCTCTTTCAAGTTCTTCTGATGAATAATCATCATCGTCATAATCGACATCAAAGTGTATTGTAGAACGGTATTCCTCCGCTCTCTTTCCAAGTCGTTCTTCATTCAGACGATTCTCTAAGCGTTCACGCCTTCTATGGAGCGACTGATAAATCGCTTCCGGTGAAGAAGCAAGCCGTCTCTGCAGAATTGTCAACGCAAAACCGACCGTGCTCTTTCTGTCATTTGAAAGCTGATCAGCACGGTTAAACTCTTCCTGCACATATTCTGTAACCGCCTGATAGAGTTTTGCCTCCTGCGGGGAAAGATCATAATTTACTGTATATGCTCTGCGCTCCGGGAACAGAGGCGTCCCATCAAATTTCAGCAGCTCCTCCTTAACCAGGCGACGCATGACATCACTGACATCCACGGCATGCTGTGACGTGTGATGCACACCTTCAAACCGATCCGGATCGATGAGAGAAAGGAACAGCTGAAAGTCCTCTTCCTTGCCATCATGCGGAGTTGCCGTAAGGAGCAGATAGTTTCTCGTGATTGTCGAAAGAAGCCTTCCCAGCTGAAACCGTTTGGTATATTTCACTTCACCACCAAAAACGGTTGCAGACATCTTGTGGGCCTCATCGACCACAATTAAATCCCATTCCGATACCTTCAGTTTGTTCTGGAGCTCCTCATTTCTTGCTAACTTGTCAAGACGACAGATACACAGATCTACCTCGGTAAAAATATTTCCACTAACGGCTGACTCCATCCTGTCGTTGGTCAGAATGTCGAATTTAATATTGAACTTGGAAAATAATTCATCCTGCCACTGCTCTACAAGACTTCCCGGCGAAACGATCAGACACCGTTTCAAATCTCCTCGTGCCATCAGTTCCTTAATGTAAAGGCCCGTCATAATGGTCTTACCTGCGCCAGGATCATCCGCCAGGACATAGCGCAGAGGAACACGCGGCAGCATCTCCTGGTATACTGCGGAAATCTGATGAGGCAGTGGTTCAACTGCGGAAGTATGTACTGCGAGGTAAGGGTCAAACAGATGTGCCAGACTGATTCGATACGCTTCTGAAGCAAGCTTCATCTGATCCGCATTCGCATCAAAACTCCATGGTAGATGTTTGGACAGCACTTCAATACCTGGTTCACTATCCCGATAGAGAAGCTGAGTCCCCGGCACACCGTTTGCATTTTTATAAGTAATCTCCATCACATTTGTGCCATACCACTGCACAGCGACAATTGTGACGGACTCATTCCCAACAATTCCTCTGACAGAACTGCCGGCAGTAATCTCTTCAAGCTTACTCATTGCCGCAGATCACCCTTGGTTCTCTTTCTCGTCCGGGATTACTTCCATGATGTCTCCAATGTCACAATGGAGATAATCACAGGTGCGCACCAGGACATCCAATGCCACATATTCATTCCTCCCCAGTTTGGCAAGGGTATTGGAGCTCATTTCGACTCCATCTCTCAAGTCTTTTTTCTTCATGCCCTTATCAATCAACAACTTCCAAAGTTTGTTATAACTGACACTCATGGTCATTACCTCTTCTTACCTTTTGCACAGTGAGAGTTTAAAAATATGGCTATTCAACATTAAACTGCCTAATATAAACAGTATATCAACCAAGCTATTACTTCTCAACGAAAAAGTGCATGATGTTATATTTTCTGTTCTATGAATGCCATGTTTGTTGAGTTTATTTGGACTCTTGGGACGCATTCTATGTGGTTATCCCGAATTCGGAATAATAGTGGCAAGCAGTGTCCTTTTGTACAAAAAGGACTCCGCTTGTTGGTGGGCATCCCCAATCCCCCGAGAACTGTCCTACGGACAGGCTGCGCGCCAGACAGGTCTGGCACTTTCTATTGCCGCCATTTTGCGGCAATAAATAAAAGAGGGCAGACAGCAGCCTCATGACTGCCACCTGCCCAATGATCATCGGTGTCCCTTATCTTGTTTTCTCCTGCTGTCGTCCCTGCTCTTCATCAATTTTCAGGAACCGATCAATGTCCTGCTTTGCGATCTGATAATTCATCATTTCCTTCTTTGCCGCGCGGTAATCCTCATACAATTTTCTCTTTTCCGCAAGGATGCTGCCGTACTCGGATGACAAATCCTTCACGCGCGAGAGTTTCTTAAGCCCCCGCTTGTCAAATGCTTTCTTTGCCGCTTGATGCAGAAGGATCTCATTCCGATGACTTTCCAGAAATCTTTTGCTGTATCCGGTCTTCCGGTATTCAGTATAGACATCTCTTGTCTTCGCATAGTTGATGATCTGCATTTTGAGATCGGCGATGTCCTGAAGTCTTGCCTCCTTCTCCTTGATGGTATCGGACAGGACATGAAACTTGGCGGCACTCGATTTTGCCTTTTCCTGCAATTCCTCGTAGTCGCGGATGTCATGCTCCTGCAGATAGAGCAG
>CACVSR010000027.1:2728-23646 GCA_902756775.1 uncultured Lachnospiraceae bacterium
TCATGCTCCTGCAGATAGAGCAGTACCTTGGACATCTGTTTTACATTGAAGATCTTCGCCCAGCGTTCGTAACCTCTGCCCTTTCCGTCCTGCATCTTCCGGTTGACATCGATCAGAAGGTCAAACTCCTTCCCGTCCGCCCCATAAGGTCCATATCGCTCAGCGCCATGACTTTTGTTTTCTCCGGTGGCATCTGCAGTTGCATCAGCGATTCTGCCGGATGCGTCACCAGCGCGTTCTGTGAATAGATCTGCATTAGGATCCTTGCCGCGGGATCTCCTGCTCTTTTCCTGCTGTTTGCACGAAAAAAGCGCCCCTCTCAGATTGATTCTGAAAAGGAGTGCCTTGAAGGTTTTTGAAACTGAGATGTGCGTCAGACTTTATGCTGTCATCTGTTACGATGTACTGTCATTTGACTTTTTGTTGCACAAATGTTGTAAATCCGGTGTCACTACAAAAAATCGGCTTGGATTTGTTGTAAAAATCCGCAGGTTTTCCTCCTGTGATTTCCCCCCGGATCAATACAGCTTCGCGCCTGCCGGGATATGGTTGTCAACCATCAGAAGATGAAGTTCTTCGTCTTCGCTGTCCTTCTTGTTGTTCACAGCGGAGAGAAGCATTCCGCAGGAGTCGATGCCCATCATCTTTCTCGGCGGGAGATTGGTGATGGCGATCAGGGTCTTTCCGACCAGCTCTTCCGGCTCATAATAAGCATGAATTCCGGAAAGAATGATGCGGTCCGTGCCCGTTCCGTCGTCCAGGACGAACTTCAGAAGCTTCTTGGACTTCGGAACTGCCGAGCATTCCTTCACCTTCACAGCGCGGAAATCGGACTTGCTGAAAGTATCGAAATCGACTTGTTCCTCAAAGAGCGGCTCGATCTTCACATTCGAGAAGTCAATGCTGTCATTCGGTGTGAAGAAACCGCACGAGTTTTCGGCAGTGTCGGCCTTCTCCCCGTCGGCCTGCTCTCCCTCGGAATCTTTTCCTGCCCCTGCCTGCGCCGTTCCGGCATTCTCTGCTTTTGCAGATGATGCGGATGCACCGTTCTCGGATGAAGCCGCTGAAGCTCCGCTGCGGAGTGTCGGGAAGAGCAAAACGTCCCGAATGGCTGCGCTGTTTGTCAGGAGCATGACCAGACGGTCAATTCCGTAACCGATTCCTCCTGTGGGCGGCATGCCGATTTCCAGTGCATGCAGGAAGTCTTCATCGGTATGCTGTGCTTCTTCGTCTCCCTGCTCAGACAGGGCATCCTGAGCGGCAAAACGCTCTCTCTGATCAATCGGGTCGTTCAGCTCCGAATAAGCATTGCACATCTCCCATCCATTGATATACAGCTCAAACCGTTCTACCTTGGAGGGATCGTCCGGCTTTTTCTTGGTAAGAGGACTGATCTCAATCGGGTGATCCATGATAAAAGTCGGCTGTATCATCTTGTCCTCGCAGTATTCGTCGAAGAATAGATTGATGATATCGCCTCTCTTATGACGTTCCTCAAATTCGATTCCCCGTTCTCTGGCAAGAGCCTTTGCCTCTTCATCTGTCCGGATGGTCTCAAAATCAATGCCGGTTTCTTCCTTGATGGCATCTTCCATGGTCAGGCGGCGGAAAGGCTTACCCAGATCAATCTCCTTGCCTGTCCCATCCTCTTTATTTCCATAATAAATGGTTGTGCTTCCACAGACCTTCTGCGCCAGATAACGGAACATACTCTCTGTCAGCTCCATCATACCATAATAGTCTGTGTATGCCTGATACAGTTCCATCAGGGTGAATTCCGGATTATGTCTCTGATCAAGGCCTTCATTCCGGAAAACACGTCCGATCTCGTATACCCTCTCCAGTCCTCCGACAATCAGACGCTTCAGGTACAGTTCGAGAGAAATCCGAAGTTTTTTATCTTCGCCAAGAGCATTATAATGAGTGACAAACGGACGAGCCGCTGCTCCTCCGGCATTGTCTACCAACATAGGAGTCTCGACCTCCATAAAGCCCCTGCCGTCCAGGAAATTCCGGATCTCTCTGATAATCTCGGATCTCTTGATAAACGTCTCTTTTACGTCCTGATTCATAATCAGGTCGACATATCTCTGGCGGTAGCGGATATCTGTGTTGACCAGACCATGGAACTTCTCCGGGAGCGGCTGCAGCGATTTGGACAGCAGTGTCACCTGCTCCGCATGAACCGAGATTTCCCCCGTCTGCGTCTTAAATACATAGCCCTTCACGCCGACGATATCGCCGATATCCATGCGCTTGAATTCTTTATAGGCTTCATCTCCCAGAGAATCTCTCTGCACATAACACTGAATGGTACCCAGTTTATCCTGAACATGACAGAAGGAAGCTTTTCCCATGACACGCTTGCTCATGATGCGGCCTGCAATGGAAACTTCCCTGCCGTCCATCTCCTCAAAATGTTCCACGATTTCCCGGCTGTGGCTGGTCTGATCGTATTTCGTAATGACAAAAGGATCCTTTCCCGCCGCCTGCAGCTCCGCCAGCTTTTCTCTGCGCACTTTCAGCACCTGATTCAGATCCTGCGCCGGTTTCCGGCCTCCCTGCTTCTGCTGACTGCTGTTCTGCTGTTCTGCCATGGGTACCCTCCTTCTTCTAAAATATATCTATGTGTTATATAGGATGCATTATATATGATGACAAGACCGCGCAGCGGGAGCTGCGAAACAGCAAAGCCGCGCGTCATACTGAAAAGGCGGAAAATACTTATCCCGCCCAAATTATGTAATGCCTGACCTACCAAGAGTTAAATATTTCTCTCGATATTGAGAATTTTATACTGAACACTTCCTGCCGGTGTCTCCACCGCAACAACATCGCCGATCACATGGCCGATCAGTGCCTTCCCGACCGGAGATTCGTTGGAAATTTTTCCTTTCAGGCTGTTTGCCTCTGTGGAACCGACGATACTGAAATCTACCTCTTCATCATATTCCAGATCCTGCAGCGCTACCTTGCAGCCGATATTGATTTTGCCGGAATCCACCTCATCTTCCACAACGACTTCCGCGTTCTTCAGGATTTTTTCAATCTCTTCAATTCTCGCCTCAATGTCTCTCTGCTCATCCTTGGCAGCATCATATTCCGCGTTCTCGGACAAATCGCCCTGCTCTCTGGCGACCTTGATTTTTTCCGCAATTTCACGGCGCTGATTTACTTTCAGGTCCTGCAGCTCATCCTCCAGCTGCCGAAGACCCGCATAAGTAAGAATGTTCTTCTTTTCTTCCATACTGCTCAATCCTCCAATAATTAACTCTTCTGTCCCTCGACGGGACGCTGCAAGTAGTGTAAGTCCCTTCTTCTGATGCATGCCGGCTGTTTTTCGAGCCGATGCTGTCTCCGCAATTTTCTGATTTTTTTGTCAATTTCTGAATTTTTTTAGCGACAGCGCCGTTATTATAGAACGCTTCTGCAAGCATTGTCAATACGGTTTTACGTTCTGGAAGGCCGTTTCCGGAGCTGTTTCTGCCCTGTGTCTCTGTTGCCAGGAATCGCCTGCCGTCTGCTCTCTTTTTCGGCCTTTGCCACAGAAAAAGAGCCGTAAAGAAAAGCGCAGCTCTCCCCACAGCTCTGACTCTCATTTTTCGTTTTTTATCTCCTTTTCCAGAATTTCTCAGAAACGCCGGGAAACATCAGCAGGTCTTTCTTCCGGTTATGATTGCTCAGGAATTCCGACGTTCTTTCCGCTGCCCAGAATACGTGTCATTCTGCAGCCCGTTCTTCTCCCAGCAGTTTTTCCACGCTGACAAGTTTAACACAAAGTGAAAACAGCTTTGCCGCTTTAATCAGATCCTCCATCGGCGGATAGGTCGGCGCAATTCGTATATTGGAATCATTCGGGTCTTTGTGATATGGCCAGGTTGCCCCGGCTCCTGTCATCACCACGCCTGCCTTCTTGGCATGTGCCACGATGGATTTTGCACATCCCGGAAGGGAATCAAAACTGATGAAATAGCCTCCCAGCGGCTTTGTCCAGGTTCCGATCTCCAGTCCTGTCAGGTTCTCATCCAATATCTGCTCCACCGCCTCAAATTTCGGGCGGATGATATCTGCCTGTTTCCGCATATGCTCGGTCATCCCGTGAATATCCTTAAAGAACCGCACGTGCCTGAGCTGGTTTACCTTGTCGTGTCCGATAGTCTGTACTTTCATCTGCGCAAGAATATCTTCCATATTATTAGGAGATGTTGCAAGAGCCGCGATTCCGCTTCCGGGGAAGGTGATTTTGGATGTGGAGGCAAACTTGTAAACCATGTCCGGGTTCCCGGCACGCTTGCACTCCGCCAGAATCTCAATCAGGTAATCCTGCCTGTCATCATAAAGATGATGGATACCGTAAGCATTATCCCAGAAAATCCGGAAATCAGGAGCCGCCGGTTTCAGTCTGGCAAAACGGCGGACTGTTTCATCCGAATAGGAATACCCTGTCGGATTGGCATATTTTGGCACACACCAGATTCCCTTGATAGAAGGATCCTCAGAAACCAGATTTTCCACCATATCCATATCCGGCCCTGTCGGAGACATGGGAACAGGTATCATCTCAATCCCGAAATATTCCGTAATCCCAAAATGCCTGTCATAGCCTGGAACCGGGCAGAGGAATTTTATCTTATCCAGCCTGCACCACGGCGTGTTTCCCATGATACCATGCGTATACGCGCGGGAAACCGTATCATACATGACGTTAAGAGAAGAATTTCCGTAAATAATGATGTTGTCCGGATTGTTTTCCATCATGTCACCGATGAGAACCTTTGCCTCATGAATACCGCTCAGGACGCCGTAATTCCGACAGTCCGTTCCATCTTCGCAGCACAGATCCGCATTGGAATCCAGCACATCCATCATTCCCATAGAGAGATCCAGCTGTTCCTTGCAGGGCTTGCCGCGGCTCATATCAAGATGCAGCTCCAGCGCCTGATACTTGCGATATTCCTTCCGCAGCTTCTCCTCCTCGGCCTTCAGCTCTTCTCTGCTCATTTCCTTGTATGGTTTCATGGAAGCTCCTCCTAACGCCAGTTTTTACTTGTTTTCAAGTACCTTATCTATACTATGGGAAAGTATCTGTTCTGTCAATTCCCTTTTTTACAAAATCCTGACGATATCCGGTTCATCTTCTGTTTTTGCAAGTTATATCTTTTCTTCCTGCATCACCCTGTGTCAGGCAATGTCAGTTGCTCGTGTCGCTTTCGCTCCTCTCCATGCTCATACCTGTTGTCGTCGCTTAAGCAGTAACGGTCTTGCATGCAAGCATCCGCCCGTTCCTGCTTTGCGACTGGACTTATACAGTAAATTTTCTGGCGATGGCGACAGCGGCGCGGTAATACGGAGGAAGCAGTGCCTTGCCGGCATTTTTCAGTTCCTGCCGGATGGGAATCTGCTGCGGACAGTGTTTTTCGCATTTTCCGCACCCGATGCACGGGGACGGAAATGCAGGCTCTCGGCGCAGAGCGACTGTCTGAAAATATTCATGCCTGCCGGTGCTTTTACTTTCCATATACATGGCGTTATAGCACCGGAACGCACCGGGAATATCCACTCCCTGCGGACAGGGCATGCAGTAGCGACATCCTGTGCAGTTCACCCGCAATTTTTCATTAATAGAATCTCTGATCTGTCCGATCAGTTTCTGATCTTGTCCGGAAAGAGAACCCGGATGTACCCTGGAAGCAATCCTGCAGTTTTCCTCGACCATCTCCATAGAATTCATCCCGGATAAGACACAGGTAACCTCCGGCTGATTCCAGAGCCAGGAAAGTCCCAGCTCCGCGGCGCTTCTTTTCCCCGGATCTGCGGCAACTGCCTTTTTGGCTTTTTCGGGCAGCATATGAATCAATCGGCCTCCCCGGAGAGGTTCCATGATAATAACCGGTATTCCCTTAGCCGCTGCCGCCTGCAGTCCTGTTCTCCCCGCCTGCGTATTCTCATCCATATAGTTATACTGAATCTGGCAGAAATCCCAGTCATAGGCATCCAGAATCTTCAGGAACATTTCTGTATTTCCGTGAAAGGAAAAGCCGATATTTCGAATCTGTCCGGATTCTTTCTTTCTGGTGATCCACTTTTCTATGCCTAGTTTTTTCAGACGCTCCCACTCCGAAATATCTGTAAGCATATGCATCAGGTAGTAATCCACATGATCCGTCTGCAGCCGGGACAGTTCTTCGTTAAAATATCTGTCAACGGCAGCCCTGGTCTTTACCAGATACTGCGGGAGCTTTGTGGCTATATTGATTTTATCCCGGATCGGATTCCTGGAAAGGATTTTGCCCAGCGCTGCCTCGCTTCCCGGATAGACATACGCGGTATCAAAGTAATTGACCCCCAGTTCGACGGCGTGAAGGATTTCTCTCTCTGCTTCCTCCAGATCAATCCCTGTTCCTTTTCTGGCAAACCGCATACACCCGAACCCCAGAACTGAAATCGGTTCTCCATATTTGTTTTTTCTGTACTGCATTTCTTCTCCTCTCCGGAACGATTTTTTCTTACCCGGAATTATAACATGTTGATGCCGGAGCCAAAAGGCCATAAACCGGTCACGCCTGCATGAAGCAGGATATAGCCCTCGAACCCAGCCAAAATATACTTCAGATTAGTACCTTTTTTCTTCCCGGCTTATGGTATATGATGATGCCAGGATAAAAGGTCATAAACCGGTCATGCCTGCATGAGTCAGTGTATGGCTTTGGGATCCTGGCATCATCTGATTAGATCGTTGAGCTGTCATGGAGGACATGAAAATGGATATTTTTAACTGCTTTGCACCAACACGCGTCGTATTCGGCAGAAACTCTCTGGAGCTCCTGCATACACTTCCGGCTCTGGGGAAAAAAGCCCTGCTGGTTACCAGCAACGGAAAATCTACCATTAAAAATGGTTCTTTTGATAAAACTGTCGGAGAACTGAAAGCCCTTGGGATTGATTATGTCCACTTTAACCATATCGCCGCCAATCCGGAAAACACGGCGGTGGAAGAGGGCGCGCAAACCGGGCGAGAAAACGGGGTGGATTTTGTAATCGCCCTTGGAGGAGGATCCGTCATGGATGCCTCTAAGAGCATTGCCATGCTGATTCCCCAGCACACAGATACTCTCTGGGATTTTGCCAACTCCCCCGCGGGCGGAAAGCAGATGCCTTCCGAAAAGGCTCTCCCCTGGATTGCCATCACCACCTCGGCCGGAACCGGTTCGGAAGTAGACGCCACCAGCGTGATCTCCAATCCCGGTGCCCATGAAAAAATCGGCGTGAGCGGATGTCCCTTCGCCACATATGCTATTGTTGATCCGGAACTGATGAAAACGGTTCCTCCCATGTATACCGCATATCAGGGCTTTGACGCACTGTTTCACTCTCTGGAAGGATATATCAGCTGCAAACATAATCTGATGAGTGAGATGGTAGAGCGGACCGCCATTGAAAACATTGGAAAATATCTCCCCCGCGCAGTAAAAGACGGCAATGACATGGAAGCAAGAGAAAAGGTTGCCTTTGCCAATACCCTCTCCGGCTACTCCATGGTATTTGCTTCCTGTACTTCAGAGCACAGCATGGAACACGCCATGAGCGCATATCATACACAGCTTCCGCACGGAGCCGGGCTGATTATGCTCTCTCTGGAGTACTTCCGCTTCTGGATCAACAAACATGTCTGCGATGACCGTTTTGTGGACATGGCAAAGTTCCTGGGAAAAACAGACGCAGAAAAACCGGAGGACTTCCTGGAGGCTCTTGCCGGCCTGCAGCGAGCCTGCGGCGTAGACAATCTGAAAATGTCGGATTACGGTATTAAAAAAGAGGATGCCATGACTCTTGCTAAAAACGCAAGGGCAACCATGCTCCGTCTGTTTGTGGCGGACCCGGCGGAAACCACCGATGAGGAAATCGCCGGCATCTACGAGCGTGCATTCCGGTAATCCACCCAGAGCATAACGCATTTCTTTCCCTGCCGGACAGTCTCTTGTCCGGCAGTTTTTTCCTTGTTTTTTACTTTTTCTCTTATTTTATCTTTATGCTCACTTTCCATTCTCTTCCTGGCGGATATCCTGAGAAAAGGCCATGCACATGGGCTGATAAAAAGTTGATAAAAAGTTTGTTTTCACCTTCAACTCTCCCCTTGACACGTGAAAAAAAGATGTTACAATAGCCTCAGTGATTAGCACTCATTATTATCGAGTGCTACCAAATAAGAAATGTGAAGAAATACATCGCAGGTAAAGGAGGCGATTTGATTGAAAACCTATATGATCATACCTGTATACGATACGGTTATTCTTCCAGATGTGGACTATCAGCTGGGAATTTCTGATCTGACCGACGATGAAAAAAGCAGAATAAAAATAGATAATAACCGTGTGCTGCTGATGCCTCTGAAGGAGTCAAAGGAGCGCACCTCTCTTACGATGGAGGACTTCTACGGTCTCGGCGTGGAAGCCGAGGTTCTGGAACTCCGGGAGACTCCCAAGGGAACACGGATCCACGCGCAGACCAGAGAAAAGGTCAGACTTATCGATTTGAATGTGGGAGATACCCTGCTGGAAGGCTCTTTTGAATCACTGGAAGAGGTTTCCGACATCACCGTGAAGGCCGAACAGAACCTTCTGGAGGATCTGAAAAAGACGACGACAGAAATCGCCACGCACATACAGGGCGGCGAGCTGGCGATCCAGTATATCAAGGGCATTCATTCCATCAATGAATACGGCGCCGCATTCTGTCAGTTTTTTGACATGAGCCAGGATGAAAAATATCATCTTCTGAGCACCGATTCGCTGAAGGAAAGAGGGCTTCTTATTGATGAGGCGCTCCGAAAATTCAAAGGTAGCATTGACCTGCAGCTGGATCTGGATAAGCGGTATAACGAGACAGAAGGCGTGACCTACAAACGGCAGGCGATCCGGAAGCAGATGGGCATGCTCCAGAAAGAGCTGGAGAGCATGGATCCCAACTCCGCGTCCGAAGAGGATGAATACAGGAAAAAAATCGAGGCTGCCGATATGCCGGAGGAAGCCCGCAAAGAGGCGGATCGTGCCCTGCACCGCTATCTGGAATCCCAGCCGACAGATCCGGAGCGCAGCGTTCTGGAGAACTATCTTGATTTTATGACCAGCCTGAAATGGAAGCTGGATCCGACTCCTGTTCCCGATCTGGCCAATGCCAGAAAAATTCTGGATCGGGATCATTACGGTCTGAAGAAAGTAAAGGACAGGATTATCCAGCAGATCGCCGTCATGACACTGAAAAAAAGCCAGTCCGGCTCTATCCTCCTTCTGGTGGGTGCGCCCGGTACCGGAAAAACCAGCATGGGCAAAAGCATCGCGGAGGCGCTGGGCAGAAAATATGTCCGGATCAGTCTGGGCGGAGTCCGGGATGAAGCAGAAATCCGGGGACACCGGAGAACCTATGTCGGCGCTATGCCTGGCCGGATTATGGAGGGTATCAAGCGTTCCGGTTCCATGAACCCGGTTGTTGTCCTGGATGAGGTGGACAAACTTGCACAGAGCTTCCAGGGAGATCCGGCCAGTGCTCTTCTGGAGGTTCTTGACCCCGAACAGAACAACACCTTTACGGATCACTACCTGAATGTACCATACGATCTGTCCAACGTGTTCTTTATCTGCACGGCGAACAGCTATGACACCATTCCCGGACCTCTTCTGGACCGTATGGAGGTGATTCAGCTTCCGGGCTACACGCCGTTTGAGAAGCTTCAGATTGCCAAACAGTATCTGATGCCAAGAGCGATGGAGGATGCCGGTATAACCAAAAAGCAGCTGCATATTTCTCAGGGAGCCATGAAAAAAATCATCGACTCCTACACCATGGAGGCTGGCGTGCGCGGCCTGAAGAAACAGCTGGATATTCTCTGCCGCCACGCGGCGACGGAAATTGTGGAGAAGGGAGACGATCAGATTCTCTCCGTAAAAGAGGCGGATCTGGGAAAATACCTTGGAAACAAACCGATTCCGCATGACAGAATATTGAAACCCAGCACCAGAGAAGGAGTCGTAACCGGACTGGCCTGGACCCAGGCAGGCGGAGAAATTCTGTTTATTGAGACCTCCGTGATGCCCGGAAACGGAAAAATCATCATTACCGGACAGCTGGGAGATGTCATGAAGGAATCCGCCGAAATTGCGCTGAGTCTTCTGAAATCCAGCTTCCTGAATAAAAAACTGGATTTTTCCGATAAGGATATCCATATCCATGTACCGGAAGGAGCGGTTCCCAAGGACGGGCCTTCCGCCGGTGTTACGCTGTTCACCGCACTGGTATCTCTGGTAACAGGAAGGCGGGTGGATCCGCATCTGGCTATGACCGGAGAGATTTCTCTCCGCGGACAGGTTCTTCCCATTGGCGGTCTTCCGGAAAAACTGATGGCGGCGCAGCGTGCCGGTGTGCGGAAGGTTTTAATCCCGAAGGATAACGTAAGAGACCTGGAGGATGTGCCAAAAGAAGTTACATCTTCGCTGGAAATTGTACCTGTGGACACCGTCGGCGATGTCATCCATGAGGCATTGGGAATATCTCTTCCGAGGCTGAACCGCCCCCTGTTTGATATTGCCGATGAAACTGCCAAATCAAGAACAGAAGAAAAAGAGAGAGAGAGCAGCAAAGACAGCACAGAGAATCTCTCCGGCAAAAAAGCTTCTGTGCAGGAGACAGGAAAAAAAGCAGGAAAGAAAACATGGAGATAAAGCCGATTGCGAGGATCCGCACAGACTTTAATACCAAATTCGGAATTCCGAGGCAGAGCGGTCTGGCGCGCACTACTGCAGAGATCATCTTCGAGCCCGAATATCGTGTGGCGGAAGCCGTGCGCGGGCTTGAGGGTTTTTCCCGGATATGGATGATCTGGGAGTTTTCCGAGAACACAGGAAAAGTAAAAAAGAATTGGAGTCCTACCGTCCGGCCGCCAAGACTGGGCGGAAATATGCGGGTGGGTGTTTTTGCCACCCGCTCTCCTTTCCGCCCCAACTCGCTGGGACTGTCCTGTGTCGTACTGAATTCTGTAGAAATACGTAAGGATCTGGGGCCGGTGCTGACCGTAACCGGCGCTGACCTGATGGACGGAACGCCGATTTATGACATAAAGCCTTATATCCCATCCTCCGATTCCTTTCCGGATGCACAGGGAGGATTTACAGATTCGCACCCTTTCTCTCACCTGAAAGTTGTGTTTCCGGAAAACCTTCTTCAGAAAATCAGTGAGGAAAAGAGAGCCGGACTTCTGGACGTTCTCGCGGAGGATCCCCGCCCTTCCTATCAAAAAGACCCGAACCGGGTTTATGGTATTTTCTTTAATCGTGCAGACATCCGTTTCCGGGTGGAAGGTCGGATTCTCACCGTCTTAGAAGTAAATACAGAAGTAAAAACAGATGTATAAGTCCGGCCACATGAAAACCTCTTGGCAGCGTGGTGGCGCGGAAATGCGAAATATTCAATATTTACATCTCGGAGCAGGCTGCCAGAGCGGCCACTGCTCCGTCCGCGGCGGCTGTCGTCAGCTGCCGCACTTTTTTTGTCCTGCAGTCCCCTGCCGTGTAAATGCCGGGAGTGCCGGTCAGACAATCTTCTCCCGCCTGGATATAACCGGACGGATCCAATTGGACCAGATTGCCGAAAGCCTGATTATCCGGCTCCTGCCCGATGGCCACAAACAAACCGGATACCGGAATTTCCCGCGTATTTCCGGTCAGCTTATCCTTTACAACAATTCCGGCCAGATGCCCTTCTCCGATCAGCCCGGAGACTGATGCGTTCAGAACAAACTCCACATTTTCCTTCTCCCGCAGTTTTTCCACATCCGCCGCATCCCCGCGGAACTGGTCTCTTCTGTGGATCAGATACACCTTCTGGCAGATATCCGCCAGATAAGCGGCATCCTCCAGCGCGGTATTTCCTCCGCCATTTACGGCGACTGTCTGTCCTTTAAAGAAAGAGCCGTCGCAGGTCGCACAGTAGGAAATCCCTTTTCCGACAAGTTCTTCTTCTCTATCCAGCCCGAGCTGACGATTCTTTGCCCCTGTGGCCAGAATAACCGCTCTGCACTCATATTCATGACGCCTGGTGCGGACAATTTTGGTCTTGCCCTTATCCTCTACAGACAGCGCTCTCTCGTTTCTGAACTTTGCACCGAGACCGGTTGCCTGTTCATAAAGAGCTGTCGCATAATCAAACCCGGAAACATGAGCCAGGCCCGGATAATTTTCAATATCCGGCGTATTGACAATCTGTCCTCCGTAGGTCTTTGCTTCCAGAATCAAAACGGATTTTCCGGCACGAATTCCGTAGATGGCGGCTGTCAGTCCGGCTGTCCCTGCTCCTACAATAATCAAATCTGTCATAGATATTCCCTTCTTAAAGATAGAATGTAACTTTGTGTACCGTCCGGTCATTGCATAAGAATTCCCGTTCAGCAGTTCTAAAGTCTCTGTAGAATATTCTGATTTTGATTATAGCATCCGGACGGGCAGGCCGCAAATACCTGAAGGGCAGAAACTACAGAAGGGCATGACTACCTGAATCTGCAGCAGCATATTTTACCGCTCCTTTCTGTTCCCGCTTTCCGTAGTGTCCCGTTTTGTTCTTCTTTTCTGTGCCGTGTAAAGGATTCCCAGGATTCCTCCTGCGCACGCAAGTCCTGCCGGAATCAGAATTCTGGAATGACGAAGCTGTATTTTTCCGAGCTCTGCCACTGTCAGAAGAACCGGATTTTCTGATACGGTGACCGTTTTCCGGGTCACCGCGGTGTTTCCCGCCAGATCCGTCACAGCAACGGTTACCGTGCTGCAAAAGCCGGCCGGCACCTGAAAGCTCCCGCTGTCCCGAATTCTGTCTTCAAAATCTGTTTTCCGGAAGAGCAGCTTCTTTCCACACTGTACCTCTATGGATTTCAGCCCCATTGCGTCAAAGGCCTCGTAGGTGACATCCTGCTGTTTTTTTCGTATCACCTTTTTTTCCAGACCAGTAAGGCTGACCAGCTCCGGAGGGGTAGAATCGACGCGGAACAGAATTTCCCTGCTTCTGTCTGTCTGACTCTCCGGGTGATTCCCTGCCTGATCCGCGGAAGAGACAACCACCTTATAGATTCCATCCTTCCTGAAATTGGAAGAATCTATGATATAGTCACAGATATGCCAGCTGCCGCCGCTTTTCTCCTTCCCGCTCTTCTGCGCTGTCTCTGCCGCCCTGTCCTTTATGGTAAAACGGACGGTTGAAAGCGGTTCTCCGTCTCTGGTTATCTCCACATGCCTGCTTCCCTCCAGCAGCGCATCCGGATTATACTCCGTAATAATCAGGCTTTTTTTCACTTCTTTCACAACGGAATTCTGCAGCTTACGAACCGATGGACTGATCGAATAGACCGAGCCGAAATGATTCACGGTAAACTCTGTCTCCCCCGCCCTTTTCACTGTCCCGTTTTGATCCCGGTAATCCACAGACATCCTGTAAATGCCGTCATTTTCGCGGAGCTTTTTCAGTGTGCCGGTCTGCAGTTCCATCCCTCCGGCCCCATCTGACCCCTGTTTTTCAGACAGACTCAGAATTTTCGTAAGATCCTCTTCGGTTCCGTCCGGGCGGACTCTGTACAAATGAACCTCTGTGCCTTCCGGCTCTCCGCCGGCCATAGAAATCTCCGGTAGAGTTCCCGCGCTTTCCAGCCTGCCGTTTTCCAGGCCGATGAACTGAACAACCGGCGGCATTTTCTTCGTCTCCGGCAGAATTGCCAGTGCCTCTGTTTCATCCGGATCCTCCGGCTCGTCATCCGCGTATTCTTCTGCCGGACTGTCTTTTCGGAGCGTTTTTTGGTTATCGTTGTCCGAAGAATACTCCTGACCTCCGTCTCTGTTTTCCGGATTGTCTCCGGAAGAGTCTGCGAAAGGAACCTCTTCCCCGCCCCCTTCTTCTTTTTCCCCGGCGTTTCCCAACAGTTCTCCGCCGCTGTCCCGGTCCTCCGTATTTTCTCCACTCCCTCCGGAAGAGCCTTCAGGAATTTCTACGGAGCCTTCTCTGATCCCGAAGTTTTCTGAAAAAGCCGGAAAAACAGCCCCTTTCCCTTCTTGTGAAATATCCCTGATATAAAAGGCATGGTCCGCCGCCTCGCACCTGTCATTCCAGGTCACAGAATCTGACCAGATTCCCTCCTCCAGCGCGAAAATGGAAACCTTCCAGTGACCGGGATCCTTAACCAAAACAGTAACCCCTGTGTCCTCTCTGCCCCAGAGGTTTCCGTCAGCCCCTGCCTCCAGCCCTGCTGTCCGGTAGGAAACCAGAGTTTCTCCTTCGGCAGGCTTCCATGTTGTTGTCAGAACTGCTTCCCTGTTATCCGGATCTCCATTCAAAACAAAACGATATTTTTCCAATTCCGGATTTGGATCCAGCTCATAGGAGAAACGAATGACAGATGAACCTTCGGGACGATACTCTCCATCCTCTCCCCAGGCACCGCTTTCGTCATATTCCCAGTGAATTCCCGAAAGCAGCCTGTCCGCAGTTTCTTCCGCAGAGATATCTGTCTGATCCTCTTTGTTTTCTGTCTCCGATGCGTTCTGCAGCGCCGGTGCAGCAAGAATCTGGCTGCGGATTTCCGCCGTGAGATCCGGATCCGGCTGCCCGAAATACTTCTCCGCTGTGATCCAGAGAGGAATTTCCATTTCCTCTGCCTGGGATTTTTCGGAATCCGTCTCCTGTCCGGACAGATCCTGCACCGCTAATTCCTCCGCCATAACCGGAACCGCCGCCTGCTCTGCGGAAAAGGGCAGTCCGATCAGTGCGGCTGTAAGAAGCAGATATCTGACTTTTTCTTTTCTCATAATGTCGTTTTCCCCCTGTCATTGCTCCGGCATATCCGGCAGCTTCCTGCACCGTGTATTGCTGATAGGTTTCCTCTTTCATGGTGTCGCTTCCAATCCTTTTACATTCTCATAAGTTCTGCTGATGTTTTTTCTGCAGGTCTCGCTGTCGGAAAGGATTTCTGTCTGCAGCGCAGACGATTTGTTTTGCACAGCACGTCTCTTGCCCGCGTCTTGCCGTATTTCAGAAACAAGGTTCAGTACCTTGGCAAGAGAGATCTGCTCTGCGGCCAGTCCTCTTCTCTGGTCATTCAGGATATGCAGCATTTCCCTGTCCATCAGAAGACCCACGTAATCTGCTCCGTCGTGCCGGCTGCTTTCCGTCTCCTGCAGGCAGAGATGAAAGGACTGCAGGAGATTGGTATAATCCTTTTTCCCCGGCTCATACACGCCGACGGCATTACAGACATATTTCTTATAAAAATCTCCCAGCAGGCAGTAAGTCTCCGAAAGACTGTAATTGGCGTACTCTTCACATCCGCTGCCGGTCACTCTGCGAAAAAAAGGATCACTTTTCAGAATCCGGGTTCGGAACGAACCATCCCCTCCTGTATAAAGATAAAGAAAGGTGACTCCGGCCTGATAATTCAGCTCCAGCACCTGCGGGTCATCCTCCTGAAAATACCGAAGATTTCGGTTATAGGCACTTGTAAAATAACGGCTCTCCTCCTCCGTAAAAAAGCCTTCTCCCTGCCACGCCTGCAGAAGCTTCAGATATGCCTCCGGCCGTTTTTCCTCCAGCTCTATCGCTTTCTTATAACCTTGCACCCGTTCCCGGCATGGCACAGTGGAAGGGACGGAAAGAAGAGTGCGGTATTCTCTGCCCCTTTCCCACTCTCCGGCTGCATGCAGGACAATACCTCCGGACAAAGATAAAACCAGAGAAACACAGAACGCCGAGCACAGCAGCTGTTTTCTATTCTTTTTCCTCTTCCGGACAGCAGACAGCTTCTCCGGATTTTCCAGATCCTTTTTCAGTTCCAGGCAGCTCTGATATCTGTCCTCCGGACGAAACGCGGTGCATTTATTGAGAATAACCTCCATACCCTCACTGATTCCTTCACAGGTTTTCCGGAGGGGATGCACACGGTACAGATACGGGTCATGCTTCGGGTCTGTTCCGGTCAGCAGGTGGATCAGCGTCATTCCCAGAGCAAAAATGTCGGATCTCTGATCGCTCTGTCCGGTTCCGTGCTGCTCCGGAGCAGCATAGCCTTCCGTTCCGAGAATGGCGGTGTCCAGACCCCTGTCCTCCTTGTACTCCCTGGCAATTCCGAAATCAATCAAGGCCAGCTTCCCGCCCGGTCTGCGGATCACATTAGACGGCTTCATATCCCGGTAAATGACAGGCGGATTCCGGGTGTGCAGATATTGGAGGACATCACAGAGCTGAATGCCGATATCCGCCGTTTCTCTTTCGGAAAAAGGGCCTTTTTTCTGCAGCAGGCCGTACAGGCTATCTCCCTCGATATAGTCCATGATGAGATAGATCTGCCTGTCCTTTTCCAGAATGTCCACAATGTGGGGAAGCGCCGGATGATCCATTGCCTTCATAAAAGCTGCCTCCACCAGAAGGCCACAGGCAGCTTTCCGCCCCGCCGCATCTCTTCCCGTCCGGCTGATTTCCTTCACCGCCCAGTATTTATGCAGCCGGATATCCATAGCCAGATAAACCACCGACATTCCGCCTTTCCCGATTACTTTCAGGATTTCATATTTCCCGTCCAGTATTTCTCCTCTGCGCATTCCTTTGCTGCTCCGCCAGCCTCTGCTCCGTCTGATACGGCTCTCAGGCAGCCTGCAGACAGCAGCTGATGTATCCTGTATTTCCTGAATATTCCGGAGTGCTGTCTGGTAATTCAGCCCGGCCAGTTCTTCCGCCTGCTGATACATCCCTCCACAGAAACGATCTCAGAGGATTTCCCATCTCCGGAGTCACAGCGTTCGGACAGATGCCGGCCGGAAAAACTGACAAACGGCACCTGCGGCGCTGTTCTTTTCCAACTGATAAAAAAAGAGATGACAGTTCCGAGCGGAACTGACGCTGATGTGTATTTTTATTATAGAAGAGTTTACATAAGAATGCAAAGAAAAAGCAGGGGTAAATTTCCACAATTTTTACCCCTGCCTTTTATGAAAGATGTGTCCTTGTTTTCTGTTCCGGAAAAGAGCAGGAAAGGAATCTGCCGGTTAAAATCTGTTCAGTCCTTCTCCTGCAAAGCCCGCATAAATGCCGGAATCAGCTGCTTCTTCCTGGAAATGACACCCGGCAGAACACAGCTGCTCGCGCCGACCTCGGTATGAAATGCCTGTTCAATCAACTCCTTTGCACCTTCTCCGTAATACAGCAATTCCGTAGACTCCTCAATGATATTGGTCAGCATGAAAAACACCATATGGACATCGTGTTTTCCACACTCCATCTCCAGATGAGGAATCAGCTTGTCTTTAATCAGGTGAAGCTCCTCTCCGGACATGGAGGAAATCTGTCCGACGGCGAATACCGTTTTTTCAATATTGAACCGTTTGTTATCCTGGTAGAAAATCTCCTCCGCCGATTTATCCTCCAGATTGCTTCCCGCGCGGAACATATCTGCGGCATATTTTTCCAGATCCTGAATTCCGGCGATCTCCGCCATCTCCCTTGCCGCTTTCTGATCCAGCGGCGTACAGGTGGGAGATCGGAACAAGAGAGTGTCCGAGATAATCGCGGAACAGAGCAGCCCGGCAATTTTCTGCGGAATTTTCAGCCTTCTCTCATGATAAATTTCATACATGATGGTCGCGGTACAGCCAACCGGCTCGTTCCGAAACATGATCGGCCCTACCGTCTCCAGAGATCCCAGTCTGTGATGATCCACTATTTCCAGGATTTCCGCCTCATTGACATTCAGAACCGCCTGGGATTTTTCATTGTGATCCACCAGAATCAGCCTCTTGCCATGAAGTCCGATCAGATTTCTCCGGGAGATGGTTCCTACGTAGCACCCCCTCTTGTCCAGAATCGGATAATCCCTGTGACGGCTGTTCTTCATCACCTCTTCAATATCATCCACCTTATCTGAAATGCTGAATTTAATCAGATCCCTGGAATTCATCAGATGACTGATGGGGATTGCCTGATTAATCAGCCGCGCGATGGTATAGGTATCGTGCGGACTGCTGATAATGACACAGCCGGCTTCCTCCGCCAGTTTCTTGATGGAATTGCTGACCTTGGCTCCCAGTCCGACAACCAGACAGCCCGCCTTCAGATCAATACAGCAGAGCTGATCCTCCACGCGGTTTCCGAGAATAACCAGATCATGCTCATGAATATAGGCCGACATCATGTCCGGATGAAAAGCACCGATGATCACCCGGCCTGTCTCAAAATGTTTCTGTCCGTCTCCCACCAGGATTTCTCCATCCAGCGTCTCCGCAATGACCGAATACTGCGCTTTCGCCTTGGAAAGCACATCGCTGTCATAGACATCCATGTAGGATTTTGCGATATCCGTCACCGTAATAAGCCCCTGCAGACGATTGGTTTTTGTGGTGATCGGAAGCGTGACAATATTCTGATCCTTCATGCTGTTCCATGCCTGCTTCACGGACATTTCTCCGGAGACACCGGGAACCTTGTGGATCTCAATTTCCTCCACCTGTGTGCCCGCATCCGGAAGATAATCCGGCTGGTCCACCTGGAAATACTTCAGGACAAATTCTGTCTCCTCGTTTACCTGACCCGCACGCATGGCCCGGTAAATCTTTGTTTTCTCCGACCTATTCTTGATATCCGCGTAGGCAATCGCCGAACAGATGGAGTCCGTATCCGGATTTCTGTGCCCCACTATATAAATCTCATTATTCTTCTTCATTCTGCCTCCGCCTTCCGCAAAACTCGTCCCTGTCTCTCTGGCTGTAAGCCTGTATCTGTCTGTCCACAATAACCGTAAAAAGCACGCCCGCAGGCAGGGGATTTCTCCTGGTACAGACAAACCCGGAGCTGTACCGCATTCTTCCGTCCGGTTATTTCCCTGCAGGATACTCTCCCGAAAATACCGTAACAGCCGGTCCGGTCAGATAAACCGGCTGTCCTTCCCCGGCCCACTCAATCTGCAGCTCTCCGCCGCGCAGAAGAACTGAAACTTTCCGGCTGCTTACCTTGTGATTCAGAATGGAGGCAGCTGCCGCCGCGCAGGCGCCGGTGCCGCAGGCAAGTGTCTCTCCGGATCCTCTTGCCCAGACCCGCATCTGAATGGTGTGATCGTCCAGTATCTTGATAAATTCTGTGTTGACTCTGTCCGGAAAATTTTTGTGATGCTCAAATTCCGGGCCGATCTCCTCAATGTTCAGATTCTCCACATCGTCCAGAAAAACAACCGCATGCGGATTTCCCATGGACACCGCCGTGTAGAAGAATTCTTTCCCAGCCACCGTAATCGGCTGGCTGATCACTCTGGACGTATCAGAAATAACCGGAATCTTTTCCGCCTCCAGAACCGGACTTCCCATATTCACGCGGACCGTTTTCACCTTCCCGTTTTCTACAGACAAATCCAGCGTCTTGATTCCGCTTCCGGTGCTGACCGTAATCCGGGTCTTGTCCGTCAGTCCGTTATCATACACATATTTTGCCACACAGCGAATCCCGTTCCCGCACATAGCCCCGCGGGATCCATCCGCGTTGTACATGTCCATCTCAAAATCCGCCACATCGGACGGCTTAATCAGAATCAACCCATCCGATCCGATTCCGAAATGCCGGTCACTGACCAGGATAGCCGTCTCCTCCGGATGATCCACCTTCTCTGTAAAACAGTTGACATAGACATAATCATTGCCGCATCCGTGCATCTTTGTAAATTTCATTCCGAAACACCTTTCTTCTCTTCTGTTTTTCCGATTTTATCATCCTTCACTCTTCTGCGGAAGTAAATCTGTTTCTGATGATTGTTGTCCAGAATTTCATTCCATTCGTAGCTGCCAAGAGACTTGATAAAGGCCGTGAATTTGGAAAAACCGAAATTACGCACATCAAAATCCGGCAGCCGCTTGGACAGATGATCTCCCAGCTTGCCGGAAAAAATCCAGCCGTCATCATCCGAAAACTTCTCCAGAATCGCATCAATGGTGTTCCGGACACGGTTCAGATCCTTCTGCCGCTTCTTCTCCAGATCCTTTTGCTGCCTGGTTTTGGTGCGTACCTTCCTGACCTTCTCTTCCGATGCCTTAGCCGTCTTTTCTGCCTCCGCGGCTTCCTCCTCCAGCTTCTGCTCCAGTAACAGATCCAGATACTTAAACTGATTGCAGGCCGAAATAAAAGGCTGCGGCGTCTTGCTTTCCCCCATGCCGATGACTTGCTTGCCAGCCTCACGGAGACGCGCCGCCAGACGCGTAAAATCGCTGTCCGAGGAAACCAGACAGAATCCGTCCACCGTATCCGAATACAAAATATCCATCGCGTCAATAATCATGGCGGAATCCGTCGCATTTTTTCCTGTTGTATAACTGTACTGCTGCATGGGAATAATGGAATTGTCCAGCAGAACAGGCTTCCACTTGTTCATATGCGTGCTGGTCCAGTCTCCGTATATTCTCTTGTAGGTAGCAATTCCGTTATTCGCCGTTTCCTCCAGAATAATCTTAATATACTTTTCTGAAATATTATCCGCGTCGATCAGAACCGCATACCGTCTGTCATTTTCCAAATTGACTTTCCTCCATTCCCCCACTATCATATTCCTCCATTCCCCCACTATCATAAGTGTATAAGTCAGTTTCTGAACACGGGCGGACGGTCTGTTTACGGAACCGGACGGGCGGACTCAGAAAACGACAACAGATATGAGCATGAAGCTGTGTAAAACACGGCGAGAATGCGAATATCTGTTAGCGGTGCGAGAACTGCGGAAAGCAGCAGAGCAGCGCGGTGGACTTATACATGTATAAAACATACAAACTTTACGTTAGTATAGCATTTTCAAATATCAAAAGTCTACCAGGAGGATTATCATGGAAAGACATGCTGTTGCCCTGCAGATTTCAGCCGGGCGTTTTAAC
>CACVSR010000028.1 GCA_902756775.1 uncultured Lachnospiraceae bacterium
GCGGAAAGAAGCAGCGGCAGGATAGAGAAAAATATTGTATCTATTCAGCACCCCAGAAAACTTCTGAAACCGTTCGGCGAGCAAGCTCTCCGTCCGGATTTCATCAGTTTTCTGGGGGCGCTGAATAATTACAAAATATTTCGGAAAAGGGTGTCGTATGGGCGGCATCCTTTTCTTTTTTCCGGGAAGTCCTTCCTTTAGCAGACTTTGATGCAAGTATTTTTTTACCGGCAGGCTTTCTTTTCAGCGGACTGTTGGGGCAAACATTATTGGAGGCGGTACACAATGCCGCAACTTTGAAAATATCGGGAGAGACCGGGGAAATAGCGGGTTTCGGGAGCCCCGGTTGCTGAAAACAGCCTGAATTGTTATAATATTCCCATTGCACAAGGCTGAATAGGATACGGGAAACAGTACCCCGCCGACGGGTGGGGAAGTTTGGAGGAGAAAGTGTTAGATAATCTGCGAAATGCAGTGATTGGCGGGAAACCGCGGCTGGCCGTCCAGGAAACAGAGCAGGCTATCAGGGACGGATATCCGAAGGAGCAGATCCTGAATGAAGGACTGCTGCCTGCCATGCATGAGATCAGCAGAGAGTTTAAAAAGGACGAACCGGATCTGGCTCATACGCTGTCCTGCGCCAAGGCGATGAAGAATTCGCTGAATCTTTTGCAGGCAAATCTGGAGGAAGAAACGTTCCCCTCCAAGGGGCTGGTGATCATCGGGACATGCGGAGGGGATCTGCATGACATCGGAAAAAATGTTGTAGCAGTGATGTTCGAAGGGATCGGAGCCCATATCCTGGATCTTGGGGTGGATGTGTCTTCGGAGCGTTTTGTCAAAAATGTGCGGGAACATCCGGAGGTAAGAGTGGTATGTATTTCCTGTCTCCTTACGACATCCTTCCGGGAAATGGAACGTACAGTTCAGAATCTGCGGAAGGAGCGGAAACGCAGCGGCCTGGATTTTATCATTATGGTCGGGGGAGCGCCTGTCACGCAGGAGATCGCAGATAAAATGGGGGCGGATATTTACACGGAAAATGCGGCAAAAGCTGCGGAGGCCGCGATGCCGTATCTATGAAAAGAAATAGCATGCTCTCCGTGTGTTGTGATTTTTGGCGCTGTAATTATCACAGGATGATAACAAATCAGGAGTAAACTTTTATCTGATGGAAACGGAAAGTATTTATGGGGATCATCTTCCGGAGCTGGAGGCGGTCAAAAACCGTCTTCTTGCGGAGATCGATACTCTTAGGAAAACGGTAAAAGATAAATATGGGATGGATCCGGTAGAACATTGTCTGGCCAGAATAAAGTCTGAGGATAGCATGAGGGAGAAGTGCCGCAGACGGGGACTTCCGGAAACCACAGAGTCCGCCCTGATGGAAATTCACGATGCTGTCGGAATACGGGTGGTAACCTCTTTCATCAGTGATGTTTATCTTGTAAGAGATTATCTGGCGTCTCTGCCCGGCTGCCGCGTGGTGGAGGAAAAAGACTACATCCGCCACGCAAAGCCGAACGGATACCGGAGCTATCACATGATTCTGCTGGTGGACAATCATGTCTACGCGGAGATTCAGCTGCGCACAATTTCCCAGGACACCTGGGCGTCACTGGAGCACCATCTGAAATATAAGAAAACATTAAATCAGGATACGAACCTGATTGTGCAGGAGCTGAAACGCTGCGCGGATGAGCTGGCATCGACCGATGTGTCCATGCAGACGATTCGTGACGCGATTTTTCAGATACAGAAGGATAAGGATAGATGAAAATTTTACTTGCAGAGGATACCCGTGACCTGAACCGGGTCATCACTGTTGCCCTGCAGCATGAGGGATATGAAGTAGATCCGGTTTATGACGGCGAAGAGGCCTCGGCACATGCCTTTCAGAACGGATACGACCTGATTGTTCTGGATATCATGATGCCAAAGAAAAGCGGGATTGAGGTTCTGCGGGAGATCCGTTCGGCCAATAGTGTCACGCCGGTACTGCTGCTGACCGCCAGGGCGGAGGTAGACGACCGCGTCTCCGGACTGGATGCCGGTGCGGATGATTACCTGACGAAGCCATTTGCCATGAAGGAGCTTCTTGCAAGGGTAAGAGCCATGACAAGAAGGAAAGCGGAATATGGAGCCGGGGAGCTGAAATTCGGCGATCTTACTCTGGACGCTGATAAATTTGAGCTGACGAGTGAAAATTCCATCCGTCTCTCGGTGAAGGAATATGAGCTGCTGCAGACGCTGATTCTGCACCCGGATCGGGATCTGGATACCGGCTACCTGCTGGAAAGGGTCTGGAATAACGCGCCCGATGCCACATCAGATACCGTCTGGCTTTACATTTCCTATCTCCGCGGAAAGCTGACATCTATCGCATCCAGTGTGAAAATTCTGGGAGAGCGGGGCGGAAGCTACCGGCTGACGCTGCAGCCGGATTGATGGTAATATGTCAAGCAACCGGAAGGTCAGCAGGATTGCGGATAAGCAGACAGGGGGGACATCGGAATGAATGAACAGGGAATTCGGAAGCTTCGGAATAAATTCATTCAGTCTGCGCTGATCACGCTGACGCTGGTCATGTTCCTGATGGGAACCCTGATTTACATTGCCAATCTTACGATCACCAGGCAGAGCATCCACCGGATTCTGAATTTTATTGTAGAAAATGACGGCGAGCTGGAGGGAACAAAAACAGAGACGGTTAAAAATCCCGTCAGCTCCGGCAGCTCCGAAACCGCGCAGGAACAGGGAGGCCATTCTCTGGATAGCGATGATTACAGCGTGGTCCGTTTTCTTTATGAAATTTTTGGGACTGAGACGGTAGAGAAGGTCAGAGATAAATATGAGACCAGATATTTCGCTGTACTGTATGATCCGAAAGGAAATGTCACGGCGGTAAAAAATAATCTGGTGGATTCCGTCACGCAGGAGGAAGCGGAGACCTACGGGCGGATTGCTCTGGAAAAAGAGCGTTCTTTTGGAAGAAGCGGGACTTACTACTATCAGGTGGAAAGAAGGGACGACGGGAGCTGCATTGTGGTATATCTGGACAGTACGCTTCAGGTAGAGGCAATGAACCGTCTGCTGTACTCCGCCCTGCTTCTGATCGGCTTTGGGATGATTCTCGCATCTGTTTTTGTCACGGTTTTTGCCAACAGGGCAATCCGCCCGGAGGTGGAAAACGCGGAGCTTCAAAAAAGATTTATCACAAACGCCAGCCATGAACTGAAAACGCCCCTTGCCGTGATCAAGGCCAATACTGAGATGCAGGAAATCCTTGACGGAGAGAGCGAGTGGACGCGGTCAACGCTCCGACAGGTGGAACGGCTTACCGGTCTGATCCAGAACCTTGTGATGATTACCAGAGCACAGGAGCAGGAGGACAGGGAGGAATTTGCGGATACGGATGTAAGCGCTGTTGTTCAGGAAACGGCAGACACCTTTCGCCCTGTGGCGATTCAGGAGGGCAAGACACTTACCTGTGAGACCCCGGATGACCTGCACATGGAAGCCGCGGCCAGCCAGATCCGCCAGCTCACCTCATTGCTTGTGGATAATGCAATTAAATACTGCGATGACAAGGGAGAAGTTAAGGTCAGGGTATACGCTGTCCGAAAAGGTATCCAGCTTCAGGTGTCCAATCCGTACGCAGAGGGAAAAAACGTTGACTACAGCAGATTTTTTGAGCGGTTCTACAGGGAGGATCAGTCCCATCACGCGGATTCCGAAAAGGGCGGCTACGGCATCGGACTCTCTATCGCAGAAAGCCTGGTGGAGCAGTATCACGGAAGCATACAGGCATCCTGGAAGGACGGGGTTATCTGCTTCACCTGCCTGCTGAAAAATTAGAGCTGAAGAAATTGAATTCGTATCGGATTATTCCGGTTTTTGTTTCATAAGGGGAATTCGTATTTCCACGTCTGTCCCTTCTCCCAGGCGGCTGGAATAGGCGAGGCCGTAGTTTTCTCCAAAGAGAATCTGTAACCTTCTGTGTGTATTGAAAACCGCGATATGGCTGCCGCTTCCGGTGCCCATCTGGCTGGTCAGGATTTTCCCCAGCTTATCCTCCGGAATACCGACTCCGTCATCGGAAACCAGCAGAATAATCGACGATTCCTCCAGCCAGCCGGTGATGACAATGGTGCCTCTGCGGGAAGCTTTTTCCAAAATGCCGTGAAGAATTGCGTTTTCAATAATCGGCTGCAGTGTCAGGCGTGGGATCCGGTATTCCAGCATGGCATCCGGAACATCAACAACAAAAGCTATGCCGTCGTCGAAGCGCATATTCTGAAGGCGGATGTAGATAGTTACATGTTCAATCTCGTCTGCAATACTGCAGAGAGGATCCTTCTGGCCGAGGGTCAGCCGGTAAAAACGGGAGAGATCTCTGGTTGCCTGGTTAATTTCCCTGGAGCGTCCCTGTTGTGCCATCCAGTTGATCATATCCATAGTGTTATACAGAAAGTGAGGATTGATCTGGGCCTGCAGCGCCCGGAATTCTGCTCTCCGAAGTTCTTCGGAGGCTTTTTTTTCGTCTTCTATCAGGCTGTTGATTTTACCGGCCATATAATTATAAGAGTCTACAAGGTTTCCTATTTCGTCAGTTTCTTCTGGAGAAGGCATTGGCACAGGAGGTCCTGTTTTCACCTGGTTCATCTGATCTGCCACTGCTGTAATTCTTTGGGACAGCGAACGGGAGAGAGACAGGGAAATCATCACACCGACGATGATAGAGAGTAATGAAACCAACAGAAAAGTCCATATGGTTCGGTTAGCCCTCTGTTCCAACGGGCGCGAGGGGAGCACGGTAACAAGAACCCATTGGGTATTGGTGTTGCTGATAGAGTAATAGCCAATGTAGACTTTCTGGTTCAGCACAGTCTTTTCGAGAAATCCGTTGGAAGACTCCATGCTTTTTTGGATTGTGCTGTAACTTGTGTAGTAAAGGCCGGCAAGTCCGGGATCTGTAGAGACAACAATGGAATCTCTTTCATTTGTAATATAGGCGATCCCCTCGGTATCCTGGAGAGCAGGTGTTAGATACTTTTTCAGAGTGTCCGATGAAAAATAGCATGCCATATAGCCACGGACATAATCGCCGTTGGGCTTACTGACGGAGACCGGGATAATATAAGCCAGGTTATTCAGGCTGTTTTTTTCGCTGTCAGAAAGATAAAAGGGCGGACAGAACAGACTGGATGGATGACTGCTGTAGAAAATCCCATACCAGTAAGAGCTTTGGATACTGCTTATCGGTTTGAAGAGTTCTCCAACCTGATCCGAAAAACAATAGCTGGTCGGGGGAAGGTCAAGATAAAAACGGAGATCCGTGACATATGTACCTTCCAGGCACTGCAATGCTTCTTTTTGAAAATCAGAAGCGCTGGTTGAGGAAAGCGCAATGGAGGGGTCAAGGGTTACGACATTCGAAAAGGTATCCTGATAAAAAGGCAGTTCTTGTATTTTTTCGGAGACGCTGATAATATCGCTGATGACCTGATTGATGGACGGTGATACCTGGGCGGCAGCTTCCTGCTGCCGCCGGATCGTGCTGGAAGTGATCATATCCAGCAGAGACCGCGCAAACAGAGAAAAAAGGGTAATAAAGGGAATTGCAACGGCCAGAATAACAATGAATGTCATTTTGTTTCGAAGCTTTAGATTTCCATAGCCTTTTTTGATGCAGTGGAAAAAATTCATTTTAGTAAATCCTCCCGATATTCGGAAGGCGATTTTCCAGTGAATTTCCGAAAGGCCTTGCCGAAATAATTGCTGTCATTATAACCTACGCGTGAAGAAATTTCCGATATGCTGTTGCGCGGATCGTCCAGAAGCACTTTTGCCTTTTCCATTCTGAATTCTGTCAGATACTGGTTCAGAGTCTGTCCGGTCTCATTTTTGAAAACGGTACATGCGTAGGAGGCGGAGAGGGAGGCGTATTCACTGATTTCCTTGGTGGAAAGCAGGGGATCCGCATAATGCTGACGGATATAGCTTTTAATCAGGAAGACAGAAGAATTTTCCGGTACGTGAGAATTGACTTCTTCTAGAAACTGTCTGATATAGCGGTTCAGGCACTCATGCAGTTCCTGGTAAGAAAAGCACGAGCTGATTTCCTCATATACTTCCTCGGCGGCCATGCTATGTTCGGAACACTGCAGCTGCCGACGCCTGGATTCATCCATAATGAAAGTAATAAGCTGAAAATAGAGGGACTGGATGGAGCGGGGAAGAAGCTCTCCGTTTTCATCACAAAACTCCTTTAAGGCAGCGGAAAATCTCTCGAGAGATACCTCGTCTGCATTCCGGACAGCGTCCTGGATCTGCTGAGAGAAGGAAGAAGGAGAGGAATTGTTTCGGTTTCTCTGGATATCTGGAGAGACAAGGATGCTGCGGGGGGGGTAAAAAAAGCTGTGTTGAAGAAGAATCACTGCGGTGCTGTAAGAATCATAAAGATTTTTGATGCCGGTTACGACGTTACCACAGCACAGATACCAGGAATGGACAGGCTGAAGAAAAGGTATCATGGATTCCATCAGCAGTTTTATCGTCGCTTCCGTAAACTCTGTTTTTCTGAAAAAATGAAAAACAAAGAGACCTGTCCTTTTTTCTGCTGCAATTGTGTGCATGTGCATCTGACGCATGACCGGGTAAAAATCGGCTTTTAGTCCGTCAAGAAAATCCGGATACAGCTCCTCTCGTTCGTCTACATGGAGTAAAACAGTGGCCGCAGAGCGGAACAAGTTTGCAGAGCCGTATCGGGAACAGTATTTTTCACTGAGCTTGTCGACTGCCCGGCCGGATGTGTGATATGGCAGAGTGAGGCAGAGCGCGAGCCGGGAAGCGGAAAGATCTTCCTGAACGGTTTCCGCGTAACGGTTCCGAATAATCTGTTCAGCCTGTCGGATTGCCTCCTGCAGTGTTTTTTTTATTTCCTCCATATCCAGAGGTTTTTCTATGTAATTAACGGCGCGAAGACGGATTGCAGCCTTCAGATATTCTTTGTCTGAGTAGCCGCTCATAAAAATAAAAACAGTGTCGGGTAAAGTCTCCCGTATTCTGTTCAGCATATCAATACCGTTAAGGTGTGGCATCCGAACGTCACTCAGAATAATTTCAGGCCGGTGGCTTCTGGCTTTGCGCAGACCGTCCATTCCATCTTCCGCCGTGAATATTTCATCAATACCATCCAGCGAGAGGTGCTCGATGGAGGACATCAGACCTGTCCTTGTCAGATTTTCGTCATCTACAATTAACAGTTTTATGGTATTACCCTCGTTTCTCCAGTGGTTTTGCTGTGCTGACTTGCTTTTGACAGGCAGCATATCCGGAATTGGTCTTTTTTCCATCATAATGGAAATGTCAGAAAAAATCCAGCCGGTGTCAGCTGTTTCTTCGATGAAGAAAATTACCCCAATCCAAAAAAAATTACCCTTAATAGCAGCCGGAACAGGAGATATACTAAAATCGAATGGAAAGGAGGATAAGAGCGTGTCAGATGATTTGATTCTGGAACTTAAGGGGATTACCAAGATCTTCCCGGGTGTGAAAGCGCTGGATCAGGTGCAGTTTCAGCTTCGCCGCGGAGAAGTACATGCTCTGATGGGAGAGAACGGAGCCGGAAAATCTACCTTTATCAAGGTGATTACAGGTGTACATCGGGCCGAAGAAGGACATATGTACCTGAATGGACAGGAGGTTCATTTTAAGGGACCGAAAGATGCGCTGGAGGCAGGAATTGCTGCTGTGTATCAGCATCCGACTACATATCCGGAGCTGACAGTCACAGAGAACATTTTTATGGGTCACGAGTTTAAGAAGAACGGTCTGATCCAGTGGAGGGCAATGAACCAGGAGGCCAAAAAACTCCTGGATCGACTGGATGCAGACTTTAAGCCGACAGAGGAGATGGGAGCTCTTTCTGTTGCGCAGCAGCAGATGGTTGAGATCGCCAAGGCTCTTTCTACAAATGCCAAAATTATTATTCTGGATGAGCCTACAGCTGCGCTGGCGGCAAATGAGTCCCAAAGACTTTACAGGATTGTTGATCAGCTGAGGGATGAAGGAGTTTCCATTATTTTTATTTCACACCGTATGGAGGACATGTATCGTGTTGCCAGCCGTGTGACAGTGTTCCGCGATGCGCATTATATCGGTACCTATGATGTTGACAAAATTACGACCCCAGATCTGATCAAGGCAATGGTGGGGCGTGAAATTTCTGATATGTACCCGAAGCCGGATGTGGAGATTGGAAAAGAAGTATTCCGCTTTGAGGGGATGACCCGTACAGGATATTTCAAGGACGTAGCGATGACGGTTCATGCCGGTGAGATTGTCGGAGTAACGGGATTAGTCGGCGCAGGACGTACGGAGACGCTGGAAGCAGTCTGCGGTATTACAAAAGCGGATTCAGGTCATGTTTTTGTGGATGGAAAGGAAGTACATATTAAGAAACCGGCGGATGCTATGAAGGCGGGTATTGTCCTTCTTCCGGAAAACCGGCAGACGCAGGGACTGATACTTCGCTGGGGACTGGGAGACAATGTCATACTTCCGATTCAGGACGAGTTGGCAAAAGGACCCTTTAAGGTCAAAAATGAAAAAAAGGAAAGAGAGCTTTCCAAAAAGTATCTGGAAGAGGTGGATACCAAAGCAGTAACAATTTTTGATCCGGCCAGCAGCCTTTCCGGTGGAAACCAGCAGAAGGTAGTCGTAGCCAAGGCTTTGGTACAGGATAATATGAAGGTCCTTATTATGGATGAGCCGACCAAAGGCGTTGACGTGGGCGCCAAGGCGGAGATTTACTCCATTATGGGAGATTTGGCAAAGAAGGGGTATGGCATTCTTATGATATCCTCTGAAATGCCGGAAATTCTTGGGATGAGCGACCGTATTTACACGATGTGCAAAGGCCGTGTAACTGGTTGCCTGGATCGCAGGGATGCGACACAGGAGCTCCTTCTGGAGATGTCCATGGAGAAGGGAAATAACGAGAAGAAGGAGGCAGCCGAATAATGCAGCAGAAAAAATCATTTTGGAAGCGCCTGACAGGTTCCCGAGAGGCAAGCCTGGTTCTGATTCTGGTCGCTCTTCTGATAGTAGTAACCATCCTGAGCGGCGGTACGTTTCTGACTCCGTCAAATATTTCTCAGATCTTTCGTAATAATGCTTTGACAATGCTGATGGCTCTGGGAATGCTGTGTGTGCTGCTGACTGCGGGAATTGATATTTCCATTACTTCAATTCTGGCCTTTTCTGGCATGACAATCGGTCTGCTTCAGAAATATGATATTCTTCATAATACGTTTCTTCTGTTTCTGATCGCAGCTCTGATCGGGACGGGATGCGGACTGCTGAACGGCCTCATTATTTCAAAAGGTAAGGTGGCACCGATTATCTGCACGATGGGCGGTATGTATATCTGGCGGGGACTTGCATACGTTATTTCCAACAACAATTGGGCATCCGGCGCTGATGTATCCGGTTTTTCAGATTTTGGAAAAGACGGAAGTGTGGGTCCGTACATTATTCTGGCAATTGCGTATGTGGTTTTCTTTATTGTAATGAAATGGACAACCTTTGGGCGCAGGATTTATGCAGTCGGCAGTAATGCAGAGGCGGCAGAGGTATCCGGAATCAATGTGGATAAGGTCATTTCACTGGTATATATGATTATGGGACTGCTTGCCGGCTTGTCCGGAGCGCTCTCCGTATCTATTTATGCGTCTGCACAGCCGAACATGCAGTACGGCAAAGAGATGGATGTCATCGCTGCCTGCGTAATCGGCGGAGTAAGCATGAATGGCGGACGTGGTTCTGTAGTGGGAACATTCCTCGGTGCACTGTTTTATGCCATTGTAGCCAAAGCTCTTCCGCTTGTCGGGCTGGAATCCATCTGGCAGAACCTGATCAAAGGAATCATCGTTCTTGCTGTTGTGCTGCTGAATGTATTAACACAGCGTGCAATGGACAGAGCTAACCTGGAGAGGAGGGAACTGTAATTATGGCAGGAAAATCTGGAAGAGAGATTAATGCTGTTCCACAGAACAGTGTGAAACAAAAAATCCTCAGTTGGGAAGGCGGACTGGTTATTATTTTTGTCGCCGTGCTGATTCTGGGAGCGGTTATCTCACCGACATATAATTTCTTCAGCGTATTTCGGGAAATGCCGAAATATCTGTGCGAAATATTTATGATGTTTGCGATGGGCTACATTCTGATTATTGCGGAAATCGATATTTCCGTAGGAGCAATTGTGTGTCTTGCTGCGACGCTTGGCTGTTTCGCCGGCAATGCCGGGGCTCCCTTGGCAGGGGTTATTGCTGTATGCATCGGGGTCGGATTCCTGGCAGGATGTTTGAATGGTGTTATTCTGACACATTTTACAGAACTCCCGTCCATGATTGTTACGTTGGGAACACAGATTATTTTCAGGGGAATCGCAGAAGTATCGCTTGGCAGCGGCGGGTCAGTGTCCATGTCGAACAGTAAAATTATTATGCCTCTGGCCACTATGGTTGGTCCGTTTCCTCTTGTTTTCTTTTTTGTTGCCATTGCCGCAGTGATTTTCATTTTTTCACTGTCCAGGACAACATTCGGAAGAAAGCTTTATGCGGTCGGCTCCAATCACACGGCGGCACATTATGCGGGAATTCCGGTTCAGAAGATACGCATGATTTGTTTTGTACTGATTGGCACTATGGCCGGCGTATGTGCGCTGTTCTACCTGTCTACTACTTTTGGAGCCAATACCACAACTGGCCAGGGATATGAGATGGATGTCATCGCCATGTGTGTATTTGGCGGAATTGCCACAACAGGCGGTAAGGGCAATCTGATCGGAGCAACAATCGCAGGCTTTACAATTGTCTGCCTGCGTATCGCGCTGGGACAGAGAAATATCAATACACAGCTGATTCTGGTAATTATTGGCCTCCTGCTTATTATCTCCGTGCTTATCCCACGTATCAGTGAGGTTCTGGGGAACCGAAAGCGCAGAGCGGTACAGGGGTAAAGACTATTATCTGAATAGAGATCAAAGACGCATCCTGTTGATTTGTTGTGAAAACATGACAGATCAGCAGGATTTTTTCTTTTCCTATTCGTGACTTTTTACCCTAAATCAAAAAAAATTACCATTCCGTGAAAAAAATGTGAATGCTATCATAGGTTTATGGTAAAGGAAGGCAATTCTTCCACCCGCCGACTCAATTTCAGGTTGTTTCGGCGGAAAAATATTGTATCAGGAGGGAAAGAAATGAAAAGAAAAGTAGTCAGCACAATGCTTTGTGCCGCCATGGCTGCAGGACTTCTTGCAGGATGCGGCTCCGGCAGTTCATCCAGCGCGGCAAGTTCCGCCAGCTCTGCAAGCTCTGCGGAGACGACGGAGGCGGTAGCTTCCGGTTCTGGTGAGGCTGTGAAATCAGGAAGTACGGCTGCGGCAGGAACAGCAGATGCCAGTGGACATACCTATGCTATCGTTACAAAATCTGCCGGCAATCCTTATAACGAGAGAGAAGCATCCGGATTTAAGGATACTATTGAAGCTCTCGGAGGGACTTGTATTGTTCAGAATCCTGAACAAGCTACTGCAGATGCCCAGATTTCTGTTATTAACTCTCTGATTTCTCAGAAGGTTGATTCTATTGCGGTTGCAGCTAATGATGCGAATGCACTTTCTGCAGTCCTTCAACAGGCTATGGATGCAGGAATTAAGGTTATGACACTTGATTCTGATGTAGAAGCATCCAGCCGTATGGTATTCTGCAATCAGGCAGGTGTTAAGGAAGTTGGACAGGCTCTGATTGATGCCGTGTATGACATTACCGGAGGCGAGGGCGAGTATGCGATTCTTTCTGCGACTTCTCAGGCTACAAACCAGAACTCTTGGATTGATGCAATGAAGAGCATCGCGGAATCTGACGATAAGTACAGCGAGCTCGTTCTGGACGAAGTCGCATATGGCGATGACGAACCCCAGAAATCCACGGACCAGACACAGGCACTTCTGCAGAAATATCCGAACCTGAAGGTCATTTGCTCACCTACCACAGTTGGTATCAGTGCTGCAGCCAAGGTACTTCAGGATCAGAATTCTTCTGTTAAGCTGACAGGTCTTGGACTTCCGTCCGAGATGAAAGAATATATCGGAGATGATGATTCTCATTCCTGCCCGTATATGTTCCTGTGGAATCCGATTGATCTCGGAAAACTTGCTGCTTATACATCGGTTGCGTTGGTAAACGGACAGATTACCGGAGCAGAGGGAGATACCTTTGAGGCTGGCGACATGGAGAACAGCCCCTACACCGTTACAAAAAATGCTGATGGGGCAACTGAGATTATCCTTGGACCGCCTTATAAGTTTGATCCTTCCAACATTGATGAGTGGGCAGAGGTATATTGATTACGTTGTATAGTAAATACAATTACTAAGGAAAGGCCATGGGGGTTTCTGTTTGACGGCAGGAGCCCCTTTTTGTAGCATATTCGGCCGGATTGAGCAGATTTATTTGAAGGTTCCGGCCGGTGTTTTATAAAGGAAGACCGAAAGTAAGGAAAGGGGAAACATCATGGAACGATTATCCGGAGGAAAACGCCCGCGAATTGGGCTTTACAGTGCTGGGCTTCAGACGTACTGGAGCCAGTTTGCCGGGCTTAAAGATACTTTGCTGTCATATAATTCTTTTATTGCGAAAAGATTGGAAGCATGGGGAGATGTCAGTAACTTTGGACTTGTAGATTCAGAGCAGAAAAGCAGAGAGGCGGGCGAATTCTTTCAATCCCGAAATTGTGATATTGTGTTCAGTCATGCGGCGACTTATTATACGAGCTCGTGCGTTCTGCCGGTACACCAGATCTGTACGGCTCCATGTGTGATTTTGAATCTGCAGCCGGAAGCGGAGATGGATTATGAAAAGACGGATACCGGTCACTGGTTGGCTCAGTGTGTGGGGTGCTCCATTCCGGAAATATCAAATGCTTTTAATCGGGCCAGGATTCCCTTCTACGTAGTAAATGGTCTTCTTGGATTAAATTATACGCCGAAATGGGCACTGGCTGACGAAAATACCGAGGAACGCCCGGAAGCAAAGCGTGCATGGGAAGAAATCCGGCAGTGGTGTTGTGCTGCAATGATAAAAAGAACACTGACGGACGCCCGTTTTGGATTTCTGGGAGGATACTACAGCGGAATGCTGGATATGTATAGTGATTTTACCATGATACAGGCTCAGACAGGGCTGGACGTGGAGATTCTGGAGATGTGTGATCTCGCGCAGTGCATGGATGCTGTCACAGAGGAGGAAATCAGTGCAAAACTGGAAGAGATCAAAAATTTCTTTGTTATGTCCGGCGATTCTCCTTCAGACCCGATTGCCAGAAAGCCGGAAGAAGAGCAACTGGTTTGGTCTGCAAAGGTAGCAGCTGCTCAGGAAAGACTGGTGTGTTCAAGAAATCTGGATGCCCTGGCCTATTATTATCATAGTCAGGACGGAAATTATTATGAGCAGATTCAGAGCGGTTTTATCGTAGGCCATTCTCTTCTGACGGCAAAGGGCGTTCCATGTTCTGGTGAGGCTGATATAAAAACAGCTGTTGCCATGAAAATCTGCGATTCTCTAGGAATGGGAGGGAGCTTTTGCGAAATAATTGCAGCTGATTTTAACAGGAACACGATGATTCTGGGACATGACGGACCCTTTCACATCGCCATTGCGGATCAGAAGCCGGTACTTCGCGGCATGAAAATCCTGCATGGAAAAAAAGGACAGGGAATATCTGTAGAGGCCAAGGTTAAACCGGGTCCTGTAACAACACTGGGAGTTACCCAGACCGGAGATGGAATGCTGAAGTTTAATATCAGCGAAGGGGAGGCCGTGGAAGCTCCTGTTCTGATGAACGGAAATACTATGACGCATATCCGGTTTTCAAAAAATCCTGCTGAATACATGGATGATTGGTTTGCAGAGGCACCTACGCATCATCTGGCGTTAGCCGTTGGACATCATGCGGATCAGTTTATTAAAATTGCGAAGCTTCTGAAGATTCCTTTTGCAGTATTTTAAAGAAAAAAGAACCATGAGTTTATTTTATGATACAGCTGCCAGAGAGAAGCGGGTGCCAAGAAAGGAATAAAATGATTCGGAAAATATTCAAAATGAAGGTATACCCCGGAATGGAGAAGGAATATGAGGAGAGACATCAGGCTCTGTGGCCGGAAATGAAACAGATGATCCATGCATATGGAGGAAGAAATTATACTATTGCGCTGGATCCGGAAACAGATGTCCTTTATGCACAGATTGAGATAGAAGATGAGAAAAAATGGTCTTCGTCGACAGAGGATCCCATTAATCGGAAATGGTGGGATTATATGGCGGATCTTATGGAAACCAATCCCGACAACAGTCCGGTGTGTGTGGAGCTGGAAGAAGTGTTTCACTTGGATTAAAGTTTAAAAGTAGTACGGTACAAAAAGGGATCACAAAAGTGGTTCCTTTTTAGTACGGAGTCGGAGGGATTCGCGCCGGGGCAAAGCCCCTGTCACGCCGGCTCACTCGCAAATGCTCCCCCGGAGCATCTGCGCCCTGAAGGGACGTTCGCGTTTGAATCCCTCTATGCAAAAAAGGAACCACAAAAGTGGTTCCTTTTTAGCACGGAGTCGGAGGGATTCGAACCCTCGTGCCGGGATTAACCGACAAACGCATTTCGAGTGCGCCTCGTTACGGCCGCTTCGATACGACTCCACAGACTCTTATTTTAACAAAGAAAAGATTGACCTTCAAGACCAAATTAACGGGTTGTCCGTTCCTACTCAAATATGGTAACTTGAATTTAAGCAGGGATGTCTCTAAGATATTAGCTTAACAACTTTATTTGTATCTGTATGCAAGTCCGTTTGTTTCAGGAACCGGACCGTGGGGAAAGGAGTATTATGTCTAAGTATTCGAAGGAAGATATTTTCCGCATGGTGGAAGAGGAAGATGTTGCCTTTATCCGCCTGCAGTTCTGTGATATTTTCGGTCGCCCGAAGAATCTGGCGATTACGGCGGCGCAGCTGGAGCGCGCGTTAAATCATGAGTGTATTTTTGATGCCTCTGCGATTTCAGGATTCCGTGATACCCTTCATGAGCTGTATCTGTATCCGGATCTGAATACCTTTGATGTATTTCCCTGGAGACCGCAGACCGGCAAGGTGGCGAGGATGTTCTGCAATCTGGCGCAGGGAGACGGAACGCCTTTTGAAGGAGATTCCCGTCTGGTTTTGAACCGTGTTCTGCAGGAAGCGGAAAAGATGGGATATTATTTTGAAATTATGCCGGAACCGGAATTTTTCCTGTTCCACACGGACGATGATGGATGTCCCACGACAATTACGCACGAGGACGCGGGCTTTTTTGATGTGGCGCCGGCAGATCTTGCGGAAAATGTGCGGAGGGACATCATCCTTACGCTGGAGGAGATGGGCTTCGATATTTACGGATCCCACCATGAACTGTCTCCCGCCCAGCATGAGATTGATTTTGCACCCGGTAATGTGGCAAAGATAGCGGATCAGATGCAGACGTTTAAGATGGCAGTGAAAACAATAGCCAAGAAACACGGGCTGCATGCGTCCTTTATGCCAAAGCCCAAGGCGGAGGTTAACGGATCGGGTCTGCACCTGAATATTTACTGCAGAGACAGGTATGGAAAAAATCTGTTTTGTATGGACGGAGACAGAGAGCAGTTGTCAGATACCGCCCGCCATTTTGCCGCCGGTTTGCTGGCGCATGCGCCGGGCATCACGCTGGTGACCAATCCGCTGGTTAATTCTTATAAAAGGCTGATTTCCGGCTTTGATGCGCCTACCAAGATTTACTGGACAGATATTCTTGCCAACCGCTCTGCTGTCGTCAATGTTCCGCAGCGAAGGGGGGATCAGACCTGCATTGAGTTCCGCAGCCCGGACGGCGCCTGCAACGATTATCTTGCCTTTGCGCTCTGCCTGGCCGCCGGTCTGGACGGGGTAAAAAAGAACATGGAACCCCCGAAACTGATTCATGACAATCTTTCCGGAAAGTCTGACAGGGAGATCAGCGCCATGAATATTGACGTTCTTCCGGAGACTCTGGGAGAGGCTCTGGAGTGTTATCAGAAGGATCCGCTGGTCAGAGATATACTGGGGGAACTCGTCTATCAGGAGTATCTGCAGGCCAAGAGGAAGGAATGGGGAGAATTCCGGGCGGTTGTAACAAACTGGGAAATTGAAAACTATCTCCAGAAATATTGACAGAAAGGATTCGGAAAAGATTGCAAAGTATCATTGTTGCGTATTCGAATCCGGAGGATGCAAAAAAAATACGGTCAATACTGGTGCGTAACGGAATGCCGGTTCTTTCCGCGTGTCTGTCCGGGGCGCAGGTGCTCTCAAGGACAGGCGCACTGGAAGAGGGAATTGTTGTCTGCGGCTATCATCTGCGGGATATGATCTACCGGGAGCTGGCGGACAATCTTCCCCCAGGGTTTCAGATGCTTCTGATTACCTCTTCCAGCAAAATTTCGGGAGAAACTATGCCGGACAACGTGGTGTTCCTTTCCACTCCTCTGAAAGTCAGCGATCTGCTTCAGTCGCTGCAGCTGATGATGGGAGACCTGCATCTGCGCAGAAAAAAGAAAGACGGAAAACCTGTGCCGAGAAACGAAAAAGAGAAGCGGCTGATTGATCAGGCAAAGGCCATTCTTATGGAAAGAAACCACATGACGGAGCCGGAGGCACACCGGTATCTGCAAAAATGCGCCATGGATTCCGGAACAAAAGTATCGGAGACCGCGGAGATGATTCTTCTGCTGGCCAGTCCGGGTTAATATACATAAAATCTTTACTTTTTATTGCTTGTTTTTTGCTTGTATCTCCCTAATGATTATGCTAGTATTAGAAAAGATTAAAAAAATGTTTCGTATTTGTTAAGTGAAATCTTTAGCAAATATTCTGGGGAGGAAGTCTGATTCATGAATTTCAAGAAACTGGCAGCGTTCAGTCTGGCAGCCCTGCTTGCGGCTGCACCCGCTTTTCCTGCTTTTACCACAGCTGTTTATGCGGATGAATCTGCGGATGCAAATCTTGCCGCGATCAATGACAGCATTGACAGCCTGGAGCAGCAGAAAGAGGATCTTCTTGGCAACATTGACGATCTGAAACAGAAGCTGGTTACTACCATTTCCCAGCTGGATTCCGTAAATAACGATATTACCGAACTGCAGGGGAAGATGGAGCAGACGCAGTCGGATCTGGAACAGGCGCAGGCGGAACAGACGACCGAGTATAATGCCATGAAGAAAAGAATTCAGTATCTGTATGAGACCGGCGGGGAGGTCGGCGGCTGGGCGGCTGTTTTCCTGAGCGGGGGAAATATTTCGGATATTCTGAACAAGGCTGAATATACGCAGCAGATGTATGATTACGATCGTCAGCAGCTGGAAGATTATATGAATACCGTCAATCAGGTAACATCTCTTCAGCAGCAGCAGCAGGATCAGAAAGCGCAGCTGGAGTCTTCCAAAAACTCTCTGACAGAGGGGCAGCAGACGCTGGAAGGACTGATCTCCGAGGCACAGAGCCAGTATGATGATTTCGATGCGGAACTTGCAGAGGCCTATCAGCTGGCAGATCAGTATCAGCAGCTGATTGTAGAACAGAATAAGGCAATCGTCCAGAAAGCGGCGGCGGACGCAGCTGCACAGCAGGCGGCCGCGGCAGCTGCTGATACTTCCGCCAACTATATGGCGGCCATTGGGAATGCCGCAGGCACGACCTACGGCACAGACAATACCGGCGCGGATAATTCTTACACGTATACCGGGACTTACACAGCAGCGGATAACTCCACAGCAACGGGGGGAACATCCTATGCAGGAACCTCTTCCGGAAATACCGGAACGGTAAGCGGAAATGCATCGTCTTCTCTCGGACAGCAGATTCTGAACTATGCCAGCCAGTATGTGGGCGGCAAATATGTCTGGGGAGGAAACGATCTGAATACGGGGGTGGACTGCTCCGGATTTGTTCAGCAGGTGTATAAGAATTTCGGTATCAATACATCCCGGACGTCCTATGATATTGAGAACGACGGGCAGGCGGTGTCCTACTCGGATGTCCAGGTGGGGGATGTTCTCTGCTACGACGGACACGTCGGGATTTATGCCGGCGACGGAAAAATTATCAATGCCATTGATGACGCACACGGAATCGGTTATTCGGATGCCAATTATTCGGAGATTCGTTCAATAAGAAGATATTCCTGATAAAAGGAAGCATATAAACGAACAAATGCAGAAAGCGGCCCGGCAGAAAAACTGCCGGGCCGCTTTCTGCGCTCATTCTTATCTCTGGAATTGTTTCTGAAGCAAACGTTTTCCGGACAGGAAGAAAGCCTCCGATCTGAATTTTGCATCTCCGGTTTTTGGCAGATATACCCTGCTCCGAAGAGAGTGTAACAAAAGGATAAGTACAGGGTAATTCGTCAGATTGATGAAAACAGCATGATATAATGAACAGAAATGAGGAATGGTTCTGCCAAAATAGACAAAAACATGTTATGATAAGAGACAAGATTTGCGCTGATTACACAAAAACGAAAAGACGAGAGGGAATGTCTAACAAATTTCAGGCAGGATAACAGACAGGAGGAGCAGTCAGATGGAGGCGGAAAATTTTCAGTATCTCTCAAAGGACGGAAAAACAAATATACATGCCATGGAATGGGCACCGGAGGGAAAGTGCCGGGCCGTTTTACAAATCGCACATGGAATGATAGAGTTTATTGCGAGGTATGACCGTTTTGGCAAATATCTCGCCGGGCAGGGGATCTGTGTGGTCGGAAACGATCATCTCGGACACGGAGCCTCGGTTGCCACACAGGAGGATTACGGCTATTTTGCGGAGAAAGATGGAAATCTCTGTGTGCTCGGAGATATGCAGGCGCTTCGGGAGAAAACACAGGAGAAATATCCCGGAATCCCGTATTTTATCCTGGGACACAGCATGGGCTCTTTCCTGGTACGTCAATATATAGAAATATATGGAGAAGGACTTGCCGGAGCTCTGATTATGGGTACAGGAGTCCAGCCTGAAGGAACACTTCTTTTTGCAAAATCGCTGGCGCACCTGATCGGCTCCGCCAGGGGCTGGAGGTACCACAGCAGTATACTGAATAACCTGGCGCTTGGATCCTATAATAAGAAATTCGAGCCGGCGCGGACCAGAAATGACTGGCTGACGAAAGACGAAAAAATTGTGGATGCCTATAATGCGAACCCATGGAATAATTTTAAATTTACGACAAATGCCTATTATAATCTTTTTCTGGGGCTGAAGTATGCGCAGGACAGAAAAAATATCCGGAAAATTCCCAGTGATCTTCCGATCTTTATTTTATCCGGCGGAGACGATCCGGTCGGGAATTTCGGACAGGGGCCGGAAAAGCTGCGGGACATCTATCAGGAGGAAGGACTCACCAATGTCCGGATGAAGCTGTATCCGGGAGACCGCCATGAAATTTTGAATGAGCTGGATCATGAAAAAGTGGATCAGGATATTCGGGCTTTCCTGGAAAAACACATGGGAAACTGAGAGTGTAAAATCCGCGGAAACTGGGACAGCAAGAAACAGATGTAAGGAATGATAATCGAGACAGCAGGAGAAAAATATGGTCAGAAAAACGGAAGAGAATCGCTGCCGTCCGGAATTCAGAAGGAAGGGAACAACCGGAGTTCCGGTCTGGGCGGAATCGTCATTTCCGATGCTGGTGTTTCCGGCGCTGGAGCAGACCGGACTGGTCCGTCATGGCTTTACCACAAGGCTGGGCGGGGTAAGCCGGGATCATCTGGCCTCTTTGAATCTGAGCTTTTCACGAGGGGACAGAGAAGAGAATGTCCGTGAAAACTTTCGCAGGGTGGCGGAATATCTTAAAACAGAGGAAAGCCGCTTTGTGTTTACGGATCAGACGCATACCTCTGCTATCCGCGTCGTCACGGAACAGGATGCCGGGAAAGGACTGACCCGCCCGCGGGATTACTCGGATGTGGACGGACTGGT
>CACVSR010000029.1 GCA_902756775.1 uncultured Lachnospiraceae bacterium
ATGGACAAGATTATGGGGCTGGAGTACGGGGCCGATGACTATATCACCAAGCCATTCAACATTCTGGAGGTAAAGGCAAGAATCAAGGCTATTATCCGCCGCACAGGGAAGCCGGAAAAGGCAAAGGAACAGTCCCGCGTGGTGCAGGCAGGCGATCTGAAGCTGGACTGCGACAGCAGACGCGTCTTTATCGGCGACAGGGAGGTTAATCTGACGGCCAAGGAATTTGATGTCCTGCAGCTTCTGGTGCTGAATCCGAACAAGGTGTACAGCCGCGAAAACCTGCTGAACACTGTCTGGGGTTATGAATATCCGGGAGATGTCCGGACCGTGGATGTGCATATCCGCCGTCTGCGGGAAAAAATCGAAGACAGTCCCAGCGAACCGCGGTATGTACATACCAAGTGGGGAGTCGGGTACTACTTTCAGGCCTGATCGCTCAGCCGGGAGCTCATTTTACCAGGGGCTTCCGGTATTTTTATGCGACGGCTGCGGAGTGACAGCACAGGCAATAACTTTTATGTAAGCATATCTGTGGAAACATGTAAGTCCTTTGGAATTTCTATTTTGTGTGGAGAAGAAAGATGGAACCTTTTGGGAGTGTAACGGCGGGAAAATCCATAAAAAAAGAACTGCAGCAGAAGCAGCTTTCTGCCATGCTGGAACCGGCGCAGGAAAGGCTGAAAAGATACAGCGTAAAAGAACTCTGCGATAAAGCGGCAATCACTTATGAGGAAAAGACTGGAGATTTTATCGTCCCAAGCCTGAATATGCAGATCCGGGTGCATTATCCTGATTTTACCATAAACCAGCCGCTGAATATGTGGCATCATCTGACCATCCTTCAGTACATGGATACCGCAGACGGCAGTGCACTGACGGATAACTGGATTTCCCTGGCGGATATGCGGGGCGGCCTTTCCAGAGGCTTTGGTTTTAACAAAGACATTGAGACAATGTTCCGGCGTGATTTCGGGAATATATCAGCAGAGCAGTTTGCGCAGGCGTGTGAAAAACTTGGCGGCCGGCTTCAGAAAAACAGAGCTGATGTAAGCGCAGTCATTCCTTATGCGCCAATGTTTCCGATAACAGTAAATTTCTGGGAATCGGATGATGAGTTTCCTGCTTCCGGAAAAGTGCTGGTCAACGAGATGGCAGAACACTACCTGACCATAGAAGCTGCCGGCGGAGCATGCTCGGCAGTGGTGTTTGAGATTTCAAAGATGCTGAAAAAACAGTGAAAACAAACCCGGAAGCGCATGCATTTTGGGGTTTGGGGCAGAATTGTCTGCAAGTGCAGGAATCCAAGACTTATAAACGGCGGTTTGTACGAGGAGAGCAGTTGGAGAAAACCGGAATCATGGAAAATTTCTAAAGTTCGTTGACAATTAAAAAAATTATCGCAAATACCTGTCGCAAAATTCTCGTGCCGTAATAATTTCGATCCCCTCATAATTTTTAAGTGTCAGTAGGTCTTTATCTCCGCTAACAACATAAACAGCTCGTGAATCTAATGCACATCCTAAAAACTTATCATCATCCGGATCGCGGCAAACCGTTACCTTTGTATGTACATCAACAAGGTTTATCATCATCTGAAATCGTGATAGACCTTCCGCGTTAAATTGTCCGCCGTACTTCACCATGAGTCTGTCAATTGTTTTGTGATACTCTTCCAGAATTTCAGAGGTGGCGAATGCATCAATATTCCGCGATGATATTGCTTCAAGAACAAGGCGCGGAGCCCCACCAAAGAAGACACCAGATGCTAATACATTTGTATCAATTACAATTCTCATCCGCGCTTTCCTTTACGAACCTCTTTTATTGCATCATCAATATCCGCTTCCGTAAGACCTACGGAGGAAGCCCAAGCCTGTGCCTCATCGAGGCTGTTTCTGAATTCCTCCTCACTCGGCATTTTTATAGGTTTTATCACTAAGGTGTCTCCAAATACGATGTATGCCAATCTATCTCCATATTTAATGTTCATTTCTTTTCTTGCTTTAGCAGGAATGGAGATCTGACCCTTTGAAGAAACTTTCAATACATCCATAAGCGTCTCCTTTCAAAAGTAAAAATTTCTTACCTTTCATAAGCCTAGAATAACATGTTTTATGTTTTGCATCAAGAACCTGTACTTCCATCTTCAGATTTTTCTCATTCCAACCGCCTTTTTAGAAAAAATGGTATATCTGGCCGCTCTTTTTTCTTCTGCGTTTTTATGATTCTATGCCACCAGCCATTTATGCCTTTTTACAGAGTAGATAGGGAAAAACGGGATCATGATCGGTGTGGTTGCTTTATATTTCCGGTATTCCGGATCATCACCATAGTTTTTATCCTGGCGTATCTCCAGTCGGCGCGCGCCCCCGAACATGACATAGATAATTCCGGCATATCCGAGGATGGAGCAGATCCACTCGGCTGCTGTGTGGTACACATTCAGCCCGGAGACAAAAACACCAGTCCAGAATACCATCTCTCCAAAATAATTCGGGCATCGTACCATGCGGAACAGACCTGTATCCACAAATCGTCCCGGATTTTTCTTCTTGGCGCGGTTTTTCTGCAGGTCTGCAGATGTTTCCAGAGCCAGACCGGCCGCAGAAAGCAATAAGCCGATCAGGCAGAAAACATCTGTTCCCTTCTGATCTGCAAGACGGAACAGAACCGGAGAGGTCTGCAGAACATACAGCACTGCCGCGGAAACCCAAATGCCCGTCTTTGCCGCAAAGGAAACTCCCTTATCGGACTTTACTTCCCCCTTCATACGACGATTATAGGCTGTTTTTAAGTCACGGTATGCCAGATATCCGGAAAGACGGCATCCGTAGACGATAAACAGCACACACTGCAGGAGGGTTCCGGCAGTCAGACCGTCCGAATAAAGGAACAAAAGTCCTCCCCCTATCAGGGCGACAGCGGCCCCATATCCCAGAGAAATAAACCAGACATATTTACGAAAACCACAGGAACTGGCAAGAAGAGCCAAAATCAGAAGAATGAAAAATACTTTCATGCGGATACCTCGGAATAATACTAGAAAATGCATGTACAAAAGAACCATAGTTAATGATAGCGACGATTGTCGTTCTTATCAACCTGTTTTATCCGGAGAATCGGAGTTTACTCAGAGTTTGCGGGACTTCAGGGGGTGAAGCTTGGGTAACTTTGAATTTATGTTTTATCGGGTATAATATATCAATATACTATTAAAAATAATGCCAGATCGGGTATAGTATAAAATATCAAAAAATTAATCTGCATTGAGCCTTAAGGGGATGGTTATTTTTGAATAAGATAGCTGAATTCATTAAAACGGAGCGTAAAAAAGCAGGGTTAACACAGGAAGAATTTGCTATGCGGTCGGGTTTGGGGTTGCGTTTTGTGCGTGACCTGGAACAGGGCAAAAAAACAGTGCGAATGGATAAAGTCAACCAGGTCCTTAACATGTTTGGAGCAGAGGCCGTTCCAGGCAGAATACAGAAAAAGGAAAATGAAAGTATTTAGAACCGCCAAAGTATTTTTACAGAATCGCTTTACAGGCTTTCTCGTTCGCGCCAGGATAGAGGCGGTCGGGGAAAAGTCAATACAGACAATCTAAGAATAGTGCCGGCACTGCAAGAGTTAAGGAGGTTTTATGGATACGAAGAATGAACTGCTCCGTATGCTCCGGAGCATTGATCATCGGGGGTACCCGGCTTATAAATCATTAAAAGGCAGCTATGACTTCGGAGATTATGTGCTGCATATTGTTCATGTGCAGGGAGACCCCTTTGCGGCTCCTTCCGATCTGGCAGTCACTGTAAAAGCACAGGATGCGCGCTGGCCGCAGAATGCCTGCGGCAGATATGAGACCCGTGTCGCCCTGCAGGATATGATATTAAGACGGCTGAGCTTAAAGCTGAGCAGTGTATCCGGAAAGGCAGGAGGGTCAGGAAAAAGCGGCAGCCTGAGCGCCAGCCGGCCGGGACAGGAGATTCTGGACAGAAGCGCCTGCCAGCTTGGAGCAAAGGGAGACGTGACGCTCCGTTTTTATGCAGGATTCCCTGCGGCCGGACGGACAGTGCTGGCGGGGGAGCTGGAAAAGATGCTGTTTCGTTTCCTGCCGGATATTGTACGGGAAACAGCCTATGCAGCTGCATGGCAGAAGGAGGCAGTCCAAAAGATCCTGAATCTGGCGGAAGATCAGGCATTTCTCAGGCAGGAACTGGAAAGACGATCCCTCTGCGCATATGTCGCTGACGGCGCAATCCTTCCCAGAGAAAGCGGAATCTCGCAGAAGCCTCTGACAGATGCCCTGCCCTTCCGTTCTCCTGAGAAAGATCGAATCACGCTGGAACTTCCCCACTACGGAACGATCAGCGGAATGGCCGTAAAAAGAGGAATCACGCTTATTATTGGCGGAGGATACCACGGAAAATCCACGCTGTTAAAAGCCCTGGAACGGGGCGTCTATAATCACATAGCAGGAGACGGACGGGAATATGTCGTGACAGATGAATCCGCTGTTAAAATCCGGGCGGAGGACGGACGCTGCGTGAATGGCGATGACATTTCCATGTTTATCAATCATCTTCCGAATAAAAAGGACACAACGGCTTTCTTTACGGAAAATGCCAGCGGAAGCACCTCGCAGGCAGCCTCTGTGGCAGAGGCTGTGGAGTGCGGATCCAAGACACTGCTGATGGACGAGGACACCTGCGCGACGAATTTTATGGTGCGGGACGCGCTGATGCAGAAAATCGTCTCGAAAGAAGAGGAGCCGATCACACCATTTTCCGACAGAATGCGCGCTCTCTATGAGCAGTCCGGTATCAGCACCATTCTGGTAGCAGGCAGCTCCGGCGCATTTTTCAGTCAGGCAGATACCATCATCCAGATGGATCAGTACGAGCCGAAGGATGTAACAGACAAGGTCCGTAAGATTGTTCCGTTCCAGGAAAGGAAAAGTGATTCTTCCGCTGTTGTCTGTCCGGATCAGGGCAGACGCTTTCCGCGTCCCGGCAGTGATTTTAAGGAACAGAGAGGACGTATCAAACATAAAAATCTGGGAACAGAAGGCTTTCTGATCGGGCACGGGGAAACCGATCTCCGTCTCGTGGAGCAGCTGGCAGACAAGGAGCAGAGCGAGTGCCTTGCCTGTACATTCTTATGGCTGGCGAAAGGCGAAATGAACGGAAGGAAAAACGTAGCGGCGCTTGTAAACGACTGGGAGCAGGTTTTCCGAACAGAAGGCTTCGGGATGTATAGAGAAAACGACCAGATCTCCGGGAATATGGCAAAGCCCAGAAAAGAAGAACTGGCAGCTGCTATCAGCCGGTGCAGGGGACTGGTGTGGAGATAAGCTGTACTGTTCACAGAAAAAACTAATAGTATTCAATAAAGTCTGATAACAAAGAGGTTAAATAGATACCTTCTGAGAGGCTATTGACAGAATATAAAAATCAGATTATTCTAATTATAGTTAGAAATATAAAACATAGGCTGACACCCAGTCTGCAGACATAGAATGGAGGACACAGATATGAGTTATCTTGAGATTGAAAAAGTAACAGGAAGGCAGATTATAGATTCCCGCGGGAATCCTACGGTAGAGGCAGAGGTTGTTCTGAAGGATGGAACTGTCGGCAGAGGAGCTTCTCCATCGGGAGCATCAACCGGAGAATTTGAAGCTCTGGAACTCCGGGATCTGGATCCGGCGAAGTTCGGAGGAAAAGGCGTTCAGAAAGCAGTTGCAAACATCAATGAGAAAATTGCGCCTGTACTGAATGGAATGGATGCGTCTGATCAATATGCAGTTGACGCGGCAATGATCGCCGCCGACGGCACAAAGGATAAATCAAATCTGGGTGCCAACGCTATTCTGGCGGTTTCCATTGCGGCGGCGCACGCGGCGGCGAAAGCGCAGCAGATTCCTCTTTACCGGTATTTCGGAGGTGCCAACGCCGTTGTTCTCCCAGTTCCTATGATGAACATTCTGAATGGCGGGGCGCATGCGTCAAATTCTGTTGATACACAGGAATTCATGATCATGCCGGTTGGAGCCGCAAGCTTCTCCGAGGGACTGCGCCAGTGCACGGAAGTATTCCATGCGTTGCAGCAGCTGCTGAAAAAAGAAGGAAAAACAACGGCTGTCGGTGATGAGGGAGGCTTTGCTCCCGATCTTCAGTCCGATGAAGATGCAATCAGGCATATCCTTCAGGCCGTGGAAAATGCAGGCTATAAGCCCGGACAAGATTTTGTTCTGGCTATGGATGCAGCAGCCTCCGAGTGGAAAAGTGGAAAGGGAAAGGGCTTTTACCATCAGCCCAAATCAGGCAGGGATTTCACGACAGAAGAGCTGATTGAACATTGGGAGAAGCTGATTTCCGAATATCCGATCTATTCCCTGGAGGATGGTCTGGATGAAGAAGACTGGGAAGGCTGGCAGCGCATGACAGAACGGCTGGGAGGCAGGCTGCAGCTGGTCGGAGACGATCTTTTTGTGACAAACACAGAACGTCTGGCTAAGGGAATATCTCTGGGGGCAGGAAATGCTATTCTGATCAAGCTCAACCAGATCGGTTCGGTTTCAGAAACCCTGAATGCGATCCGGCTGGCAGATAAAGCCGGCTATCGGGCAATTATTTCACATCGTTCCGGTGAAACCGAGGACACAACGATCGCCGATCTTGCGGTCGCTCTTAACGCGGGTCAGATTAAAACCGGCGCGCCTTCCAGAACGGAGCGTGTGGCAAAATATAACCAGCTTCTTCGTATTGAAGAACAGCTGGGAAGCAGTGCCCTGTACCTCGGAAAAGACGCTTTCGGATTCAAAAGATAATCCGGATAAGATACAGTGCTTACGTTATGCTCCCCTTGCAGATCATGGATGGATCCTTTTGTGAGCTATCAGCCAAATAGAAATTGTTTGACAGCGTTGCTGTTGCCAGAAAAATATCATGTTCCGATGGTAAACAGATAACGGCTGTAAAAAGGAATAGATTCTCCCGGCTGCTGTTAACAGCGGCCGGGAGAATTTGCAGTGCGGGAAGGAACTTCAGGTTACAGATAGATGCAGTCATCCTTCCGGATGCTCAGATAAATTCTGTCGCCTATACAGTAAGGAGCTTCCGTTCCGAAAAGAGCATCAACATCCACCTGGGTGTCTCCGCACATAACGGCGTAGCGGAGAATGTTTCCGTGCGGCAGACTGAACGCGATTTCTCCCGGAATCATATAGGAGTCCGGATCCTCCACTGGTTCTGTGCTTACTTGGATCAGCTCCGGACGGAAGGCGATGCTTTCGCTGGCGATATCGGCTCCGCAGATTTTCTTCATAACAGGGGCATCCAGCAGATTATAATGACCGATAAAGGACGCCACGAATTTTGTGGCGGGTTTTGTATACAGTTCGGTCGGGCGGCCGGATTGTTCCATGTGACCCTGGTACATCAGGTGAATCACATCCGACATGACCATCGCCTCATCCTGGTCATGCGTCACAAAAATCGCTGTAATACCAAGTTCCTGCTGGATTCGCCGGATTTCAATCTGTAGGGAGTGGCGCAGAAGCGCGTCAATGGCAGAAAGCGGTTCATCCAGAAGCAGAACCTTTGGCTCCGTGACGATAGCCCGTGCGAGGGCGGCTCGCTGCTGCTGGCCGCCGGAAAGCTGAGAAGGATATTGTTTTGCCTGCTCCTTCAGGCCGACAATGTTGATGATATCGTTTACCTTCTCCTGGATGATATTTTTGTCTGTTTTTTTGATTTTCAGGCCGAAAGCGATATTTTGTTCAACCGTCATATTCGGAAACAGACTGTACTGCTGAAAAACCATACCGATGCCCCGATCTCTGGGACTGATATCGGTGATATCCTTTCCATCAAGAAAAATCTTTCCGCTGCTGACTGTTTCCAGACCGGCCAGACAGCGGAGCAGGGTGCTCTTTCCGCAGCCGGACGGACCGAGTAGTGTTACCAGAGTGCCTTTTTCAATTTCCAGGTTTATATCTTTCAGCACCTCTTTCTGGCCATAATTTTTACTGAGATTTTCAAATCTTATATAGGACATTACGTTTACCTCGTGTTTTCTGTTATTTCGCTGTTTTTTCCGAATGCTTCCCCTGGTGTCCCTGAATCCACAGGACAACGGCGGAGATGGCAAAGGTGACTGCCATAATGACTACAAACACCGCGCTGGATTTCATGCTGTCGGATTTCATTGCCTGGTACAGGTAGATCTGAATGTTCTGGAATGCAGATCCGTCCAGGTTGCGGACAAGAACATAGTCGCCAAAGATAATGCCGACCGCAAGCAGAGAGGATACAATCACAGAGGAAATAATATTCGGCACGATAATCCGGAAATAGGCGTAAATTCTGGAAGCGCCGAGAGTCTCGGCTGCTTCGATCAGGACAGGCATATTAACTGCCCGCATGCCGTTTCGTATTCCCTGGTAGATGTAGGGAAGAATAATAATGCAGTATGCACCGGTCAGCATGACCAGGCGGTTGCCCAAAAAGGTTTTATTTGCCACGTACATAGACAGAATACTGACCGAAAGAATGACGCCCTGAATCGTGTAGGGAATCATACAGATGATCTGCACAACCCGTTCCAGACCGGGGAAAAACAGCCCGGTCACAAAAAGCGCCAGCAAAACCAGTAGGATCGTGATCAGAATCGGAATGATGCAGATCAGGATGGTTCTGCCAAGGGCGGACAGAAAAGCGGGGTCGCTGAAAATCTCCGCATAGGCTTTCAGGGAAAACCCTCTCGGAATAATTCCCGTCCAGTTCTGAAAGAGGGAATAAATTATGGTGACAATCAGCGGAATCAGAAGCCAGACAAGAATCAGAAGGAGAATAATGCCGGAACCGGCGCGATGTTTTTTCATGCCTTTTTCACTCCTTTCTGGAATCGTTTGCTGATTGTGCTGGTCAGAAGAATCATAATGACCATGATTACCATCATGGTTACGGATAAGGCGCCGCCCAGTCCCTTCTGGATTTTCACCTCGCCGACGAAACATCCGGCGATCTGGATGGGAAGGAGCGAGATACTGTTCATCATGATGGCGTAGACCGTTGCGTAGGCAGCCAGGGCGTTGGCGAACAGAATGCTAAATGTGTCCAGAATACTTGGCATAAGGACTGGAATTCCGACCTTCAGCCAGAACGTGCTGCTGCCTGCACCCAAAAGCATGGATGCCTCCTTCCATTCTTTCCGGATCGCGTGAAAAGCCGGGATCAGAAGAAGGGTCGAAAGCGGTATCTGGAAATAAACATATACCATGGCCAGCCCGTTGGAGGTATACAGGTTATAATTCGCCAGTGCGTCCCAGCCCATGGTGCGCCCCAGCTGCACGATAATTCCGGCATTTCCCAGCAGAATCATATAGGCAAAAGCCAGGGGGATACCGGCAAAGTTGGAAACCATATTCAGGATTGTCATGAATACCCGGCGGAAACGGCTGCCGACGTTCATGGCAGCCCGCGCACCGAGGAAAGCAATCAGTATGCCGATTCCTGCCGAGATCAGAGAGATTTTCAGGCTGTTGGTCACGGCCATCTGATAGAGAAGCCTGGAAGAGACCGTGTGATAATTTTCCAGTGTGAATCCGCCGCCTGAGTCTGACTGAAAGCTGTTAACGATGACTGTGATCAGAGGAATGATTTCATACATGAACGCTACGACCAGAAAAGGAAGGAGCGCCAGAAGATATAAATTTTTTCGTTTTTTCATACTATTAACTCCGGAAAAACAGGATCAGAAGAGGACTATACAGGAAAAGGGACGCGCAGTGGTCTGCACGTCCCGCCCGTATTTACGCCGGAAAGCCGGCAAACCCGTTTACTGTACAAGAAGAGGCGTAATTTCTTCCTGCCATCTGCTTACCACTTCTTCACATGCCTTGGAGTAAGCATCCGTGTCATCCATCAGGATGCAGTTTTTATACTGATCCGGATCGAATCCGTCGATAGTCACATCGGTTCTGCTGTCCGCGTTTCTTCAGATTTTTTCAGGATATCATCTCGTATCACAGAAATTCCGTTGACAAGCACCGAAGAATGCTGTAATAATAACATACAATAACGATATGAATTATATTGATTAAATAATGGCGCTGTCTTTCTTGGCTGTGTTAATAACTGTGTTAATAAGAGCATTTTCAAAAGTGTCTTTGTTAATAGAAACGTTCTCAGAAGCATCTTTGTTAATAAGAGCGTTCTCAGAAGTATCTGTATTAAAATAAGGTTTAAAAAGATGAGAGAAAAAATCAGACATGTGCCCATACCTTTGTCCGGTGTGATGCTTGGTTTTGCGGCGCTGGGCAATTATCTGAAAAGCAGTTCCGCTTTGTTATGGGGACTGATGGAATGCACTGCCCTGTTTCTGCTTGTTCTGCTGATTCTGAAATTTCTGATGTTTCCTCGGGAAACGGCAGCCGACATGGGCAATGCGGCTGTTGCCGGAGCGTCAGGCACATTTTCCATGGGACTGATGTTTCTCGGCGTCGGCGCCGCCTCTGTAAACCGGTATGCCGGTGCCGCTCTCTGGGGAATCGGCCTTCTGCTGCACATTCTTCTGATTTTGTACTTTACGGGCACGTTTGTCCTGCATTTCAGGCTGGAACAGGTCTATACTACCTGGTTTCTTGTGTATGTCGGGATCACCGCAGCTGCGGCAACAGGCAGCGTATTCGGGATGCAGCGGATAGGAAGAGTGCTGGTATACTGGGGACTTGCCTGTACAGCGGTTCTGATGGTTCTGATTACCGTGCGTTACGTCCGTATTCCGGTAGAGAAGCATTACCGGCCGATGACAGCGATCTATGCCGCGCCAGTCAGTCTTTGCCTTGTGGGTTATATTCAGTCCTTTGACGGAACAAAGGAACAGACAGTTCTGATACTGGCGTTTCTTGCTCACGTTTTTTATATGTTCGGACTGGTTCAGGCATTACGTCTGATCGGGAAGCAGTTTTATCCGTCTTTTTCCGCCTTTACCTTTCCGTTTATTAATACAGCCGCCGCAACAAGACTCAGTGCGGCGGCTGCAGGACAGGCGGGTATCGGGGGAAAACTCCTTCAGCTTCTTGTGAAGCCGGAATGCGCCATTGGGATGGCATTTCTCTTGCTGGTGTTTTGCCGGTACCTGTATTTTATGACAAGTGTGTCAAAAGTACCTTTTAACCCTGGTATCATCTCTTAGCGTTGTTGGTATTGTAAAGAATTGCGAAAAAACTGCGGTAATAAATGAAATAAGGAGGATGTAATGATAGAGCATATTCACAGCCACAGAAATCTGATCGGATTTGATGAGAACGGGATTCCCACGGTGATCCTGAAGGCTTCCGCCCATGATCCGGAAAAAATGGACGCGGAGTACCGTGCGGTAGAGGAGGGAAATCTCCCGGATGAGCAACATCATCATGCGCATCATGCAAAGGAAAGGCACGCGCACGGAGACGCGGTTTCCGCCGGATGCAGAGAATCTGAAGAGAAGAAAGAAGAGGAGGACGCGTTTATCCGTGATTACATGAACGCGGTTACCGCGTATCGCAAGACCTTTCCGTCCAAGCAGGATCAGATTGATAAGACACCGGATCCTGCTGTCCGCGAAATGCTGATACGTTCGGAGCAACTGGGAATAGATACCACTTTTGACCGGTTTGACCGGCAGCAGCCACAGTGCAATTTCGGCCTTGCCGGAATCTGCTGCAAAATCTGCAACATGGGACCCTGCAGGATCACCCAGAAGGCCAAAAGAGGCGTGTGCGGGGCAGACGCGGATCTGATTGTCGCCAGAAACCTGCTTCGCGCGGCGGCTGCGGGAGCCGCACAGCACGGCATGCACGCAAGAGAGCTGATGCTGGAACTGATGTGGGCGGCGGAAGGAAAGCTGGATGCGCCGATTCTGGGAGAGCAGAAGGTTCTTGCCACGGCAAAAGGCTTTGGCATTCCCACAGAGGGAAGAGATCTGAAGGATGTCGCCTATGATCTGGCGAAGGCACTTCTGGATGATCTGTCCAGTCCGGATCCGGCGCATATTTACAAAACCGCCGAGGTCTGTGCGCCTGCGGACCGGGTAAAGCTCTGGAAGGATTTGGATCTGATGCCGATCAGCGCTTACCATGAGGTGTTTGAGGCTTATCACAAGACGGCAGTCGGAACGGACGGAGACTGGAAGAGTACCATGGAACAGTTTCTCCGCTGCGGACTTGCGTTCTGCTTTACCGGAGTGGCCGGGGCTTCCATTGCCACAGACGCATTGTTTGGTGTAGGCGACAGAGTAACCTCCAAGGTAAATATCGGAGCCCTGGAAAAGGGATATGTGAATATCGCGGTGCACGGGCATCTTCCACTTCTTGTCAAGGAAATTGTAAAATGCGGGCAGACAGAAGAAATGCTTGCGCTGGCAAAGGAAAAAGGAGCAAAAGGAATACGTTTTTACGGGATCTGCTGCAGCGGCCTTTCCGCTATGTACCGATATGACGGTGTCATCCCGCTGTCTAATGCCGTCTCTGCAGAACTTGTGCTGATGACCGGAGCTCTGGATCTCTGGGTCGCGGACGTACAGGATGTATTTCCTGCCATAATGGATGTCGCAAAATGCTACCGGACAACGGTGGTCACAACCAGCGCTTCCGCGCGTCTGCCCGGAGCAGAGAGAATGGAATTTGACCGCCATCACTCCAATATTGCGGACGCCAGGGCGCTGGCGGAAAAAATAGTCCGCAGAGGAATCGAAAGCTTTGAGGACAGGAAGGGGATTCCCGTTTATATTCCTCCGTATGAGGTGACGGCAGAAGTCGGATTTTCCGTGGAGTATCTGAACAGGCGTTTTGGCAGCTTCCGGCCGATTGCCGAAGCCATCCGGGACGGGCGGATTCTTGGCATTGTCAACATGGTGGGATGTAACAATCCAAAGGTACCCTACGAGAGATGCATCGCCGATGTTGCAAAGGTATTGATCCAGAACAATGTGATTATTCTTTCCAACGGGTGCGCCTCCTATCCGCTGATGAAGCTGGGCTACTGTGCAAAAGACGCCAATCAGCTTGCCGGAGACAGCCTTCGGGAGTTCCTGGAGCCGGACCTTCCGCCGGTATGGCACGTGGGAGAGTGCATTGATAATACCAGATCCAGCGGAATTATGGTCGGCATCGCGGCAGCCCTGGGACAGAAGCTTCCGGATATGCCCTATGCCTTTACTTCACCGGAGTGGAGTAACGAAAAGGGCGTGGATGCGGCGCTGGCCTTCCGGCTGATGGGAATCTCGTCTTACCATTGTGTAGAAGCACAGATTTTCGGTTCCCAAAATGTCATCGAATTCCTGAAGCAGGGGACGGAAGAAACCCTGGGATCTCATATGGTAGTGAATGTGGATCCGGTCAGACTGGGGCAGCAGATCGTAGAGGATATGAAGGCAAAACGAAAAAAACTGGGCTGGGATTGACAAGTATCTTTCATTATTTTTCGCTTCACAAACGATTCCGGGTGTGGTATACAGGTAGGGGATTTTCAGCATCAGATCAGATGCCGGGATGAAACAAACGCATACATATATGCAGGCTGGTCATGCCTGGCGTGCAGAAAAGACCGCAGGCGTGCCTGCAGGCAGACCGGATATGTCTGACTGGAGGGAATTTCCGTTCTGCAGTGAGAATGCCATATGAAAAAACAGGAATAGAGAAAGAGGATTGCAGTGCTGAATCAGTTTTCAAGAACCGAGCTTCTTCTGGGGCAGGAAGCGATAGATATTTTACAAAAATCCAGGGTAGCGATATTCGGAATCGGAGGCGTGGGCGGCTTTTGCTGCGAGGCTCTGGTAAGAACAGGCGTAGGCCATTTTGATCTGGTGGATGATGACAAGGTATGTCTGACCAATCTGAATCGTCAGATTATAGCGACAAGAAAAACGGTTGGCCGCGATAAAGCGGATGTGATGAAGGAGAGGATGCTGGAAATCAATCCGAAGGCAGAAATCCGTATCCATAAAACCTTTTTTCTGCCGGAAAACGCCGGGGAATTTCCTTTTGAAGAATATGATTATGTGGTGGATGCCGTGGATACGGTTACCGCAAAAATCGAAATTATTATGCAGGCGAAGAAAAACAACGTTCCGGTCATCAGCTGCATGGGGGCAGGAAACAAGCTGGATCCGACACAGTTCCGTGTGGCGGATATCTATCAGACCAAGGTATGTCCGCTTGCCAGAGTCATGCGTCATGAAATGAAAAAGAGACAGGTAGAGCACCTGAAGGTTGTATACTCGGAAGAAAAGCCAATGCGTCCCCTGGATGACATGGCCAACAGCTGCAGGACAAACTGCATCTGCCCTCCGGGCGCGAAGCATAAGTGTACCGACCGAAGGGACATTCCCGGCAGCATCGCCTTCGTCCCGTCTGTGGCCGGACTGATCATAGCCGGAGAAGTGGTAAAAGATCTTATCGGAATAACCAGATAAGAAGCGCCTGAAACAGGATGTGGATTTTGCGTATATCCAAGCCTGACAGGGACAGGAAAAAATTTAAAATAATTAGCACTCACCTATTGACATTGCTAACAAACAGGACTATAACATAATCGTAAAGAGAAAAGGGAATGAAAAAGAGTTCTTCCGATCATTAAAGAAGAGCTCTCACAGGGATTCATTTCCGAGTAATCTTTTTCAGATATAAGTGCAGTAAACAACAGTTCAGAACAGCATCCTGGACCGAATAAAAGGAGGTTATGTATTATGATGTATTTACCTGATTTATTTGGAGAGAATCTGATGGATGATTGGATGGACGATTTCGATGCATGGAATAAGGCGTTCAACAGAGAACTGAACAGAAAGAATCCTCTGTATGGCAAACATGCAAAGAATATTATGAAGACAGATGTTTCAGAAAAAGATGGAAAGTATGAAATTGCCGTAGATCTGCCGGGCTTCAAGAAAGATGAAGTTTCGTTGTCGTTGGAAAACGGTTACCTTACCATTGAGACAAATAAGAGTCTGGACAAGGATGAGAAAGATAAAAAAGGCCATATCCTTCGTCAGGAGCGTTATGCAGGCAACATGGCAAGAAGCTTCTATGTCGGTGATGATATCGGGGAAAGCGATGTAACAGCCAGATTTGAAGACGGTGTTCTTCATATTACTATTCCGGCAAAGGATAAAGAGGAGAAACTCCCGGAACATAAGACAATATCCATTGAAGGCTGATAGAGGTTAGATCTTTCTTAAGGACAAGCATTAAATAAGCATTGCGACAAAAGGGCTGTGAAGAATAGTTTTTTCGATTCTTCACAGCCCTTTGCTGCAGGAGACCAGAATAGATATGCTGTCTGCCTGATATGTATCCTGCAATAGAAAAAGATCGAGTTGACCGTGCTTAAGATCAAAAATATAATAGGACATAACAGTATGTTTGTGTCACAATAAATATAAATCTGCTTCGTTCTACTAATTGGAAGTCCTAACTTAGGAAGCTGAGAGGCTGTGTATGGAGAAATTTCATAATTTTGAAAAGAATCTTTCTGTTCTGGAAAAAGCAGATAGGGAAGACAGGGTAAATGAATTTATAGTCAGTGGAATTATTGCCAAATTTATGATCCAGTTTGAACTTTCCTGGAAATTATTGAAGGAACTCTTGAAATACGAGGGGAATATAGAAGCTGCCTCCGGATCGCCAAGACAGATTCTGAAAGCGGCATATCAAACCTATGATTTTTTACATGAAGATATCTGGTTGGATATGCTGGAAGAAAGGAATCGTACAGCGCATATTTATGACGGGAGAGCGGCAGAAAGACTTGTGGAGAGGATAATCGTGGAATATATTCCGGAATTTCAAAATCTCCGAGAACATCTTCTTCGGTATTATGGGGAGAGGGTTAAAGAAATATGAGCTATGCATATAAAATAAATGTTCCCCCGGTTGTTCTAAAGGAACTGGAAGATTTGAGCCATGCGTATCAGGTAAAAAGGCTGATTTTATTCGGGTCAAGAGCAAGGGGGGATCATCTGCCAAAAAGTGATATTGATCTTGCTGTCAGCGGATGCAGAAATTTCCCTGATTTTGCATATGATATTGAGAATATTACTAGTACATTGCTGAAGTTTGATATTATAAATCTAGACGAACCGGTTTCTGAATCACTTTTGAACCAAATCCGAAGAGACGGCATAGAAATCTATTCAGATAATCATATTGAAAAAGCAGATTGATTTTCAAAGCAGTCGCAATCTTAGGATTGCGGCGATTTTTTCGGAAATTTTTTCTTATCGAGAATCCCCGGACTTTCCCGCAAAGCCTTGCAGTTTTCTGTTAAAAGAAATATAATTAAACCAATTAACAATTACTGAGAAAGAAAGGCTATTTGTTATGTCGGCTACCATTGGTTCAAACCAGAAACTCTCCCGCAATCTGAACAGAGGGATTGTACTGAAATTGATCTGCACAAATCGGAATATATCTCGCATAGAGCTGGCAAAAAGAACCGGCCTTACCCGTGCGACCATATCCAATATTGTCAACGAACTAATGGACAATCATCTGATCGTGGAGGGCGAAGAGGATAAGAATGATAACGTCGGCAGAAACCCGACAGCGCTGCAGATCGCATCCAGTGCGCCTAAGATTATCGGCGTCATGATTTCCAGGCGGAATGTGACCGTCATATTAAGCGATATGAAGCTCACCGTTCTTCAGGAGTATCAGGAAAAGCTCAGGAATGAGACAAATGAATCCCTTGCGGAAAAAATCTGCGCCTATATCCGGGTGATTCTGGATAAAGAACCTGGGGCGGTTGCGATTGGGGTTGCGGCAATCGGCCAGTGGGATGTAGATAACGGGCGGCTGGCGAGCGTTGTCAATTTCGGCGCTGTAAAAAATCTGCAGTTAAAAGCGATCCTGCAGGAAAAATTCGGGCTCCCGGTGTACATTAATAATGATATGACGGCAGCTGCTCTTGCAGAAAAATATTATGGCTACGGGAAACCCCTCCATGATTTTGTATATCTGGGCATTACCGATGGAATCGGCTGCGGCATTGTCACCAATAATGAAATTTATCAGATGAACAGCGGACTGATTGGAGAAATCGGCCATATGGGGATCAATTATCAAGGAGAAACCTGCCCTTGCGGAAACAGGGGATGTTTGGAGTTGTACGCCAGCGTTCCTAAAATTGTAGATAAGCTGAGGGATGTAACTGGTTTGGGCTATAATTTCCGACAATTCTGCGATCACCCGGCAAGCCAGGAGGAAGAGAATGTTTTTTATGATTCCCTGGACCGGATTTCCTATGCGTTGGTATCGGTCGTTAATCTGCTTAACTGCGAGGCGATCATTATCGGCCATGAGGGATACTTTCTGCCGGACAGGTATATCGAATATCTGGAAAAAAATATAAATGCGGCGAAAATATCGAAGGATGTCCATGTCGGCGTCATGAAAACGGCTTTTGAGCAGCGGACGCCCCTGTATGGAAGCATCTGCTGTGTGTTAAAAGATATTTTCACGGGAGATATTGAAATCTGAGGAAATGCATAATCTATGAGGGCTCTTAGAGGAGGTTGCGTAAGAAATGCAGTCAGCTTTTTCATAGAAAGAGAAAAAAGACACATAGTTAGACAGGCAGAGACTTACCATTCATAATGGGCAAAGTATCTGCCTGTTTTCATATACTGAAATTTAATAATAAAAACAATGAACAATATTCATCTCAAAATGTCAATTATAAGGGGGATAAATCCGAAATTGGGTAGAAAAAATAAGAATATAAGTCCGGAAACCTGAAATAAAAGTAGAAATAGCAGGAATAAATTTGAACATTTCTCACAAAAAGCATGTTTTAATAGTTAAACCAATTGACATATATAGAGGCGGGTGCTATAGTTCATACCATAAGAAAGGGCTTCGGATATCCGAGAGACGGAATGCAATATCTTCTTGAAACGGAGGCAGTAGAATGAGAGTACTTGCAGTTGGATGTCATCCAGATGATCTGGAAATTGCCTGCACGGGGACCCTGATCAAGTACATCAAACGCGGGGATGAAGTTTTTATGTGTCATGTAGCTAACGGCTGCAGGGGACATAAAATTATTCCGCCGGAAAAGCTTGGACCTATGCGGCATCAGGAAGCAGAAAACGCGGCTAAGCTGATAGGCGCAAAAAAAATATTCGATCTGGATGTCAATGATCTGGAAGTGGATTCTTCCGATATGGCGCTGAAACGCAGAATGATACGGGTCATTAAAGAAGTGAAGCCGGACGTAATTATCACACATGATCCGAGCGATTACATGACGGATCACAGGGAGGTCAGCAAGCTGGTATTCGATGCCAGCTTTGGCGCCAGCGTAGATCATATCGAGGAGGATCTTGGCGTCTGTGAACCTGCGCCCCTGTACTACATGGATACCCTGGCAGGAGTTGGATTCGATCCTCAGGATTACGTGGATGTTACCGATGAGATTGAATTAAAACTCCAGGCGCTGGAGTGTCATGAAACACAGATTAAATGGATGCGGGAACATGACAAAATCGATTTTCCTGACTTTGTCCGCACCTGTTCCAAGTACCGGGGACTGCAGAGCAGCGTACAGTATGCGGAGGCGTTTAGAAAATGCTATGACTGGCCGCGGATCAGCACAAAAAGGCTTTTGCCTTAGATTTGGGGAATAGAAAAAACAGAAAGATATTTCAGGGATTTCAGGGAGGTGGAAATCATGGATTT
>CACVSR010000030.1 GCA_902756775.1 uncultured Lachnospiraceae bacterium
AAGATATCAGGAATTGAGAATAGTAGAAAGAGCGAAAGCACCTCGATTTTCATGACCCCATCGGTGCCTTTCGCCAGAAAGGCGGAAAATAGATATGAAATATAACAGTTTAAAAAAAATCTTCGTACTGTCAGCGGCCATCGTTTCGGCTACGACACTTAACGCATGCGGGAATGCGTCTTTAACGACTCAGGAATATAACAGGAAATCATCTGCCGGGTCATATGATCATTCACATGACGCAGCTGCCGGATATAATAACACCACTGAATATAACCAAACGACCGTGAATAATGACACCTCTGAAGATAACCAAACGACCGTGTATAATGACATCACTGAATATAATGAAACGACCATGAATAATGACACCACTGAATATGATGAAGCGACCGTGAATAATGACACCACTGAATATGATGAAGCGACCGTAAACAATGACACCACTGAGTATGATGAAGCGATCGGTTATGACGGCGCAATGGAATACGATGACTCCCCCGTATATTCAGACTCAGAAGGATACAACCGTTCTTCTGAATATGAAGATTTTGACGGCAATGAGGATACGGACGGACCCGTAGATCCTGCCGAATATAAAGATATGGCTGGATATGATGCATACGAGGATTCCGCAGAATATAACCCGAATCAGGATCTGCTTTTCAATATCAGGGATATCAGCAGCCGTTCGGATCCGGAGCATCCACAACAGGTGATTCAGTTCGATGTGACCAATAATGGCTCCAATGTATTATCTTTCCGGCCGACCGTGACGGGGTATAAACAGTACCGGGATGATTATGGAGATGTCTACACGGAACCGGAATCCGATTGTATTGAATACAGACAGACCTATGAAGACATGATGGCAGGCTGCGCCTTCGCCAATAAATTTACCAATGATGAACGTGTGGCTTTTCTCCAGCCCGGAGAAACGAGAACCTATCAGATCCGCTTCGGATTAAAGGAAGCAGGGCTTCCCTATACGGGCATTCTGATTTCCGCATCGGATCCGGGATGGAAAACAACGGCGGAAGAAGCGGAAACGTCAGGAGATATGTATGTAGCGTATGGAAGCAATTGCTCCTCCGTTCTTCTGGATGATCATACAATTGCCTTTACCAACAACACGGGACGATATCTGGAAACTGCCAGAATATTCTATTCATATCCGGACGGACCAGATGAGACCGATTTCCATTTTATAGAAATCCATAATATTGCTCCCGGAGAAACCATAACTGCTACGAGTGAAGGGGACTATGAATTCTATGGATATAACAGAAGTCTGATGAATATTGAAGCTTATGCCGTGGATACGGAAAAAGAAAGCATGGTGACCGGATAAGGAACCAGAAGCGGGCAGCTGAGCCTTGGTGTCACGGGAAGGAAGTGTCCATATGCTTGTGACAGCCATCAGACATTTTACAAGGAAAGCATTTCTTCTGGGAACGGAACATCCGGTTCTGTCGGAACTGAAAGCAAGCGGAATTCTATCGGAATGTGGGAACGGCAGGTACCGGATCCGTACACGGGAAGCGCCGGATTCAGGAGAAACAGCAGAAAAGGGTGATTTCCTTCTGTTTGACCAGAAAGGCAGCCCTTATCCGGTGAAACGGGAATATTTCAGAAACCATTACCGGCCTGTACGGGAAGGACCTCCGGATCTGTATAAAACGATTCCCGAAACGATCCGGGCATGGACCGACAGGGAACCTGTCACAGAAGAAATCCGCTGGCTTCTGGATCAGGGAAAACTGGAAATTCAGAAAGACCTTTTTTCCTGTCGGTATACTGCCTGCTTGTGGGGAACAATAGAAACCGCTCCGGAAAATGCAGTGATCCTGCTCTATTCCATAGATCGAAAACATGACGGAACCATCCGGGACATCGATTTTAATTTCATCGATGCCCCGGAATTCAGGGCTAAATATCAGATCGATGAACCATGAGTGTCAGAAGTTCTGGAAAACCATGCCAGATTCAGAATGGAAGCAGTCTGCCGGATCACATCCGCATCCAAAGACTGGAAGAAGCGGAAGCCATCTTCCGTTTTCTGATAGGCCGCGAATCGATGGTCAGGCCGGAAGGATTCCCCGTTCTGATCCTGCGAATAGGCATTCACACGGTACTCATAATCCAGCCGGCGCTGAAGCTCTGTCAGATCGTCCCATGAACAGATGCAGGGATGAATTTTTGCAATCTGCAGTACATGACCGGGTGCACCGTTCCGGATATACTGAACTGCCTGCTCAAAATCCATCGCTCCGTTCCGGTCGACCGTTCCTGACCAGCCCCGGCTGATCATATAACGGCGCCAGCGCAGATGCTCAAATTTTTCCAGCTCCTCCAGTACGAACGAATTTTCTTCTCCCGGTTTTTCCGGGTCAGGATACAGACAATGCAGAAACTGCTGCCCCAGGTTCCGGCGCTGATCGGAATTCCACCAGGCATCGGCATCCTGAATAAACCAGGCATCCGGAAAGATATTTTCCACAAACAGACGATAGGGAAGGCTGGCTGCTCCGGAGAGAGAACTGTCCCGCAGATAGAGCCTGTTAAAATAGTGCGCCAGAGCGGCATAGATCTGTGCAGTATCGGAAACTGATGCATGGCTGTAGGCCAGATGAATGCATTCGGCTGCCTGTTCCGCCGCTGTTCTGCCCAGACTGTCCCAGCTGTACCGTTCTGACAAAGAACCGAACATCACAAATCCGTAATTGTTAAACCATTGATTCGAGTGATGCTCTCCCTTTGGAACAAGCAGTTTTTCTGCCAGCCCGGAAAAAGAAGGATCCTGGCAGTGCACGGCGATCACAGGGCGTACGGAAGAAAGATTCTGAAGCCGCCGTGTCCGGACACGCATGCGGATCCCCTCCTCCCGGATCTGAGAAGCCAATGCAAGATTTTCCAGATCATTTCCGGTATCAACGATGTAGTAGAGCAGATCTCCGGAGATCTCCATCCTGTCGATGGCATCCCGTAAGGAAGAAGATTGGAAGTCATAGGTCTGATATTCCAGGGATACCGGTGACACGGCATCATCTGAAAAAACGATGAGATCGTTCTCTTCCTTCCGGAATCGCCTCACTTCCGATGAAGAGTGGAAAGAAGGCCATGCGGAATCATCCGAGAATGTTTTTCTGTCCGGGATGACATAGTCTTCCATGCCTGGACTGACAGCTGCCATTTTGCGGCGGATATCGGTGGCATACGGAGACAGGAGGGTGATTCTGGTCCGGAGATTTTCTTTCTGCACAGGAAGAGAAAAGATCTCCTGCAAAAGACGGATGGCCATGGTGTTGTCCGGATTTGAGCTCAGAATCACAGGATGCAGGATCCAGTCTCGTACGCTCTCCCGTATATTCCTCCCGGTGGCGCGATAGAAATAAGGGTGCCGGGTCAGCAGCATGCGCGCAGAATCCAGAACATCATCAATCAGAAAGACACAGACAGGGACCGGATCCCATGGTCTTGCCTTTTTTAACAAATTCAGCGCCGTATCGATCAGCGGCTCCGATTTTTCTCTGCAGCACCGGATAAAAAGCTCCGCCCGTGGGATGAATGGAGTTTCTGATAACATGGCAGAGGTTCCGGAGGCATGCTGATATGCATGCAGAATCAGCAGAGCATCCCGGAGATTCTTATCTTCTTTCTCACTCAGCAAGACGTAACGGATCTGACGATCATCCTGCAGGAAAGACAGGGCATCGGATATATCCGTGCAGCAGGTCAGTGTCCAGGAGACAGGCATGGTCTGCTCCAGAATATGCGCCGGTTCATTTTCCTCATTTATGATACAGAGACCGGGAGTTCCCCCCGCGGCCCGTACGGGCATCTTTAGAATATCCGGACCGGAAATATTGCGCCTTGCTTTTTCACATCCGAAAAAATAAGCTTCCCGAAAGATATCATCTACAGAAAGAAAGGATTCCGGGATCGGACAAGCTCCGGTATCCGATTCACAGCAGCAGGCCAGAAGATACAGAGCGTCTCCTCTTGTGGAATTCTGTGCAAAGTAGCAGCGTTCCAGAACATCTGTCACCAGAGCATAAGCCTCTGCATAGCGGCAGTCATGAATGAATTCTTCTGCTTTTAAGACGGCTTCTTCCGCTTCCAGATCTTCATTTCTTTTTTTAGTGGTCAGAAAGTCCCCGGTAATTTCCGTAAAAAGCTCCTCAGATGCAGAAAAAGTTACGTCTGCAGTTTCCACATCCGGAGACACTGTACGGGAAGAAAAATCCAGTATGCTTGCGCAGGGATTTTTCAGGATATAGTGAACCGCTTCAGCCAGCCGGTCTGCCGGGAACAGAAGCCCGGCCAGATGGTCTGTCATCATCCTGTATTTTACAGCTTCCTCTCTGTGGTTCCACAGATAGTAAGTGGAAGCAACAAGGGAAAGAACAGCCAGGACGACTGCAAGAGAAAAACCTGAAGGAATCTGTATTTCTCCGGATTCGGTCCGGCACCCGAGTGCTGTCGGGAGATCGAAAGCGGAAAAGGAAAAGTCGGTCCTGTAGTCCCAGAGATGAGCGCCGGTATTTCGCTTTTTGTCACAGGAAATGTCCGGTCCGGATGTGGGTGCATCACTGCTGAGCAGGATCCTGAGATGCCGGGAGAAAGTTTCCCGCTGCGTGTCATCCTGATTCTGCAGAAGGAGATCCCAAGCCTGTGCGAGTTTTTCTGTGAAAGGATATTTTTCCGGAGAGTAGGGTTTGCCGGTGACCGGATCCGAAGTGCTGCGCAGAAGTAGTCCCGCTATCTGCAGGCAGCTTTTTCGTCCGGACGCACTGCCTCCGAAAAAACGTGTTCTTGTTGCGCCCCTGGAGATCCGTGCAAGCGTGTCTCTTCCGACATCCGTAAGATTTTCATCGGAAAACGCTTCTTTGATGAGGCGAACACCGTCATCCTGACTGCAGCCTGGCGGGATCAGATTATTCCAGCAGATTGTTCTCATAAGACTCCCCTCTTTCTGTATGTCCCACTAACCTGATATGTCATGGCCATCCGCCGGGCTCCGATCGGCAAATTCTCCGGCCTTCCGCATCAGTTCTTCTTTTGAATAGATCGGATACTGGTACAGCGCATACGTTCTTCCCTTATAGCCTTTACATAACAATCTGGCAGGATTTTCCTGAAAGTCCAAAACTTCATTGACCTCTGTTGAAATTCCCAGCGTATCTGTATCAAGCACCAGGAAAAGACCGGATCCTTCTCCTGCCTTACGCAGGAACAGATAGATCTGGTGGTTCGCCGCATTTTGTGCGGTCTTCATAAGGTAAGTCCCGTTGCCGCCGGAAGGAATCAGGGCAGCCGGAAAATCATATTCATCCGTAGCTGCAATGATCCTGGAAGAAAGATCAAAAACTGTAAGAGAATCCTTCGTAAAAAGCAGAAGATACCGATCGTCATTGGTGTAGGAAGCGGCAAAAACAGCGGATGACATATGCGGATATTTCATGCTGCCTATTGCTTTGCCCGTCATGATGGAATACCGGATCACACAATAATCATCTGTCACAACAGAAAATTCGTCAGCGGATTCTGCGACGGCCAGTCCCCTGGAACGGCTGATGTCTTCTTCAGCATGTATGGTACGGCTTTCCGACGTCCGATAGTCCCACGCCAGAAAAGAGGAAATCCTGGTACTTTCATCATCCGGGTACAGTCCGGTGATCAGCCATCCGTTCTGTCCCGCTGCACACATTCCTCTCCTCTGAGATCCGGAGGGAAACGGGTAACCTTTCAGACCTTCCGTAGTTGAAACCGGCTGTCCGTTTTCATACAGGGCAATGGAAAAAGAGCCTGTTTCCTCTGTATGAACCGTAAAGTGCCGGAAGATTCCGTCTTGTCCTGCAAGACAGGCGGAGTAGGAACAGAAAGGTGATCCTTCCGATGACAGTTCTTCAGACCGCACATTGTCATAGAATTTGAATGAAGAAGAACCGGTGTTCAGGAAGGAACCGCTTTTATCCGGAAGAAACCAGAGAAAATTCGGAACAAACGTTTTGTCTGCCACAGAGAAGGTATCTTTTTTCTGAAAAGTCTCTCCGTCCAGAAAAAAAATGTTCCCACCCGAATCCGCTGCTGCAACCGTATTCGTCCCGGAAATCCAGGAGGCTGCGGAAATATCTTTATCGGATGTCAGCACCGTCTGTCCTTCCGGATCATGGAAAGGAACGATCCGGTAAACGGATCTGTGATCGTTTTCCCGGATATAAAAAAGCTGATATCCATCCTTAAACGCGGAGACATACGGCCATGGAAAACGGTCCGGAGAGCAGGCTTTATATGCCGGCGTCTTGTCAACCGTCATCATGGAGTATTCCAGTCCCCCGAGGGGAAATTCGGAAGAATCAATGCCTGAATTTTCTGTAACAGCCAGACCGTATATACGGTTCTCCTCAGTATAGAGAAAGAGAGCGTTTTCCGATGCGGATACCGCCAGAATGTTCCCGTTGCGGTATACGTCAGAAGGAACGAGTTCGTCTGTAAGCAGCGAGGTCGTATTCCCTGTGATAACCGCATAGGCATCCATGGTAAAATGATCATTCCGAATCGCAAGAGGAACGATGCGGACCAGTATGTCTTCATTGGCAGATAAGCCGGATCCGGCAATCAGTTTCTGTTCAGCTTCCGTCTCTCCGCTTCTGTCAAGCATGGTCAGGACCCCGCCTCCATGCAGATCCTGATGAAGAACCAGAACCGATGTCCCGCTGTCGGAAAACGTCATATGGTAAATGGCATCGTCACCGGGTAACTCAGCTTTTTTCATACGGGTGCAAATCCCGTTTTCATTTCCGCGAAGAAAATACCAGACCGGTTCATCCGCGCCGACAGAGTCATTCCTGAAGGCCAGGATGAAATTTTTGTGCGCCTTATCCCATACCATACAGCAGCTGGAATCATTTCGATTGTATCTCAACGGTCCGTCATCGGCTGGTATTCCCGTAGATATCGTGTGAAGGATTTCTCCGGTTTTCGAATTGCGCAGGTAGAGCGTCAGCGTGGAAGCGGAATCGTCTGCCGCGGCAAAAAGAAAGGTGTCGGAGACTGCGGAATCACATCCTTCATCACTGTACTGCCAGCTCAGCGGATGAAAACAATCCGTCGCCCAGACGGTTTTACCTGTCTTTATCTGAATGCCTGCAGTCCATTCCGCAGCACCGGAGCAGGTCAGGATAACCACGGAGTCATCACTGGTCCGGTATAACTGATAATAAGAAGAATCCGGATCTGTTTCTGAGGTATGCGAGATCAGATCATGGTTTTCCCAGACTGTTTCCCCGGAAGAAAGATCGATGCAGCGAAGGTTGTTCTCTGCATCCAGCAGAATCAGAGACTTCCGGTCAGCGGTGGGGAGCATTTGCCGGATGTCGGCAGAAAGCGTACACAGTAACTGAGAACCGTACCCGTTGACATATGCGCCGGAAGCATTCACCAGGACCTGCTGTGCCCTTGCATTTTTCGGGCCGTTCGGATCGGAGGAAAGCGAGTTCAGGGCAAAGGCCATCGCCTCTGCATTATCGCCGCTATCCAGCTGAAATTCTGCGTTGTCTGCGGAAGCAAGTGCATTTTGCCGTCGTATGGAAGCATCTCTCTGAGAAATATTGATGGAATAGCGGACAGACAGCGCGGCGATGATTAGTAGAAAAGCGGCAGCGATTCCGAAAAAGACGGCATGCCGTCTGGCGCGGTATCTGCGTTCCCGCTGCCAGAGCGTATCGAAGCTGACAGAGGATAATGCAGCAAGGATCCGGACCGATTCCCTCTTAAAACCGGATGCTTTATAGTTCCCGTTTTCGTCCGTCAGATTCGCGGAGAGCGGATTGTTTTTCCGGATTACTGTGCCGTTCTCTCTTTTCACTTCCAGCAGGGGCTCCGGACAGACCTCTGCGGCATTGCCGGATACAAGAACAGTCAGAATATGATCGTAATCATGCGTGATAAGAAAGTACTCAATTTCTTCAAGGACCCATGCCGACTTCCGCGTCTCTTCTGAACAGATAACAATAAGAAATTCACTCTGATCCAGCGCTTCCTTCAGGCTGGTGTTCAGATCGCTGGAAAGAGAAAGCTCCGTCTCATCCCGAAAAACAGAATAATGGTTTTTCGCAGCATCAGTTCCGGCAGTTCCCGGAAGTCGAAAATGCTCTATCACATTCTGAATTCTGGAAGCAATCTTTTTATCCTGTCGGCTGTGATGGTAGCTGATGAAAGCTTTATACCTGTACATATGAAACTCCTTCACGGATGGCGTTTTCACAGGGTTAGCATCTTCTGCCATCAGTATAACAGAGAAGCAGCATGTTTCGATATACAAGCCAGCCAAAAGAGCAGGTCCAGATTCATCAGGCTTCCTTATTCATTTGCGATTTCATGCCGGTATCCCTCTCTCATACCGCATACCTTTTTTCCATCGTAAGAAGGAACTTCTTTGCCTCGATACCGGCAGCGTATCCCGTGAGACTCCCGTTGGCGCCAATGACACGATGGCAGGGAATCACGATCAGAATCGGATTGCAGTGATTTGCCATTCCTACTGCCCGGGAGGCTTTTTGATTCCCCGCCATCGCAGCCAGCTCGCCGTAGGTCCTCGTCTCGCCATAAGGAATTTCCCGCAGATGTGACCAGACATTTTTCTGAAAATCCGTTCCTTCCGGGCTCACCGGCAGATCAAAGTCTCGTCTCTCTCCGGAAAAATATTCAGTGAGCTGCGCCTCGCATTCCTTCACCAGTTCCCCTGAAGAATCGTCAGATATGACCCTGTCAACAGGAATCTGATCAGCCTGTGCACCTGCATCTGAGTTTTCCCGTCCTGCCTGCTCCACACAGAGAACAGCATCCTGCGATGCGATGATTCTTAAGGGACCGATCGGTGTGTCCAGAACATTCCGGCTGATGTCGTCCGCAAAAATCTGCCGATATCTGGCCGGCGTCATTCCGGTCTGCCGGCGGAAATGATCATAAAATTCCGACAGATTTTCATATCCTGCCATGCCGGCTGCGTCCGGAATTTCAGAGCCGTCCTGCAGCAGCTGTCTCGCTGCAGCGATTCTTACCCGGATCAGATATTCTGACGGCGTGAGATCATATTTCTGCTTAAAGACCTGCGTCAGATGCTTTCTGCTCACACCCATCCCTTTCATATCTCTGCCAAGCCGCAGCCGGTCGCTGAAATGCTGATCCAGCAATTCCTTTGTTCTCTCCGAAAGTTCCAGAGCCGGATCGTACTGCAGCAGATCCGGGCGGCAGCGTTTGCACGGGCGGAAGCCTGCCGTCTCCGCCTCTTCTCTTGTTCTGAAAAAGACAACATTCTCTCTCCTGGCAAGTTTTGATTTACAGGACGGACGGCAGTAAATGCCTGTTGTCTTCACCCCGTAGAAAAACTTTCCGTCGCAGGAGGCATCACAGTCTCTGACTGCCTCCCACATCTCATCATCGTTCATCATCTGACTCCTTTATCCGTTTACAATATAGGAAGTTATGATGCACTTCCGGCAAGTGAATGCCAGATATGTCCTCCGGCAGCTTCACAGCCTCTCTTCGCTTTTCACAGGCAACTCTAACATACCAGCCGGTTATTTTCTTCCAAGAAAGACGGATTCAATTTTTTAAGAACAGATTTTTTCCCGCAAACAACTCTTCCCCTATAATGCTTTTCAAATTTCATCAGCCAGAGACAGACCATCACAATATACAGTAAGCAACAGGATCCGCTTCAGGGTGCTTTTTATGCCATTGTTTTGCAGACAGGCGTCCATTTCTGTGCATCTACTGCATTAGCAGCATTGTCGACTGCCCTGCGGTTCAGTCCTTCCTTCACAGCCTCACCGGCAACGGCAATTGCGACCGTTCTGGAGAACTCTGTAAGTGTCGATACCGGAGGAAGAACAGCAGCACCTGCTTTGGATGCATCGACAATTCCGCCAATCGAATGTGCCGCAACAGAAATCATCTGATCTGTGACAAGCTTCGCATCCGCACTGATTACTTCAAGACCAAGGCCCAGATAAATCAGAACATTGCTTCATTCGCGTCCATTCCCTGATCCATCATTTCCTGATAGATTCTCTTGACAATACCGCAGCCGGCCGTTCCGGCTCCGAAGCACATACCAAAAAGGCATACCTCATTCCGCGGAACGGTTTTTGTGCACAAATGATTGCCAATGCAGTGCTGCTTTTGCACGCATCCGAGATTTAACCGGTCATTACAGACATGTCCTGCGGAGCTCATACATGTCTGTTCTTCTTGCTGACATCAGCGGAAGCTGCTGCCGGATCCGGCTGACATCCTCCAGATCAATGTCCGTAATGGTCATATTTTCTTTTTCATCCATCTCAGAAACGATGCTGCCCCACGGTGAGACGATCATGGAATGCCCCTAGGAAACATATCCGGATGTTTCATCCCTGGCATCGGACGTAGCCACGATAAAACACTGATTATCCATTCCGCGGCTTCGCAGCATAATCTCCCAGTGCGCCGGTCCTGTGGTCATATTAAATGCAGCCGGAACCAGGATCACTTTCGCTCCTTCCAGTGCCATCAGACGCACATATTCAGGGAAACGGCAGTCAAAGCAGATACAGATTCCCATCTTCCCGAATTCCGTGTCATTATCGGCGAAAAAGTGTTATCGGCAATCTCAGCCTGAAGTCCGATGTTCACGGCAGATTTCAGGCTGAGCAGCTATAAAACTTGCCGATAATGTTTCTTATCAGAAATTACCGATAAGAAGCAAAAATCTTATGCAGAAGGAGAAGATCAAATATGCGCCCTATGACCATCCCTGAGCAAATCATCACGATCGTGATCTGCGTTCTCGGCACCATGCTGACACGCTTTCTGCCGTTTCTCGTCTTTTCCTCAAAGAAACCGACGCCGAAATATATTATCTATCTGGGAAAAGCGCTGCCCTGTGCCGTCTTCGGAATGCTTGTGGTCTACTCTCTGAAAAATGTTTCCCTGTTCTCCGGCACACATGGCATCCCGGAACTGATTGCAATCGGAGTAACCGCCGGCCTTCATCTTTGGAAAAAACAGATGCTGTTATCCATCGCCGGAGGGACGATTGTCTATATGCTGCTCGTGCAACTTGTTTTTTAAGCCGGAAGACCATGCTTTTCGTACTATTTCCTTCTTTCGGAAGCTTTTTTATATCTTCCATTAACGTTTCAGCGGCATTTCAATGGAATCTCAGAACCAATCCGTCTCTGTTCTTCCTCATCCACCAGTATATCTTCCAGATACTTTCGAAGGGGATACAGCGCATCGGTTTTATACCGGTTTCCGTCATCCATGACAAGTGTATTTCCCTCAAAAGAAAAGGACAGTTTTTCTGCCGGGAAGCAGATCTCCACGTGCAGACCGTCGTCCGAAGATGCTTCATCTGACGGCGCTTCAAGAGTGATCGCTGAGAGCAGCTGGCAGATTGTCCTGATGGACTCAGGATCGGTGACCTCGGCGCTCCGTACACCGCCTTCCGTGGAAAAAGAAAACCGTATGTTCTCAATATCGGACAGGTTCGAGGATGCTAACGCAGTCTGTGCGGCCCACACTCCAGTGTAACCGGCTGTCTGATCGGATGAATTATCTTCCAGTCTCCTGACCGGCTGCGTGTAATTCAGTCCCTTCATGCCGAGCGTCTGCTTGAGATCACAGTCGACCACGTAGACAAAACCGCCGTCAGAGGCGGCTTCCTGCTCTTTTTCAGACAAATAGGCTGCCCAGTCCTCATTTGAATACAGCCGGGCGAACCGGTCCAGCTCTGTCTCCGTGGCTTCAAAAGGCAGCATCGTCGTCTCCAGCAGCAGATACTGATGGGAATCATTCCAGGTCTCGATGGCAACCTGTGCGTGTCCCGGCGTAAAAATGATGCAGGGATGCATGCCGGCTGACATCAGTGCGCTGGCCATCAGGATGGATGTCTCGATACAGATGCCGGATCCCCCGGCAAGAACCGCGTCAGGCGTGAGCACGCGCTGGTCGTCCACAAAGGAATAGGAGCCGTTTACGTACCGGACGCCCAGATCACTGAGCGCCACCTGAAGGGCCGCCGCCTGGAAGTAAGCAATATTCGCATCGCCGGCATCATATCCGTAAGAGCTCTGGTATCCGGGCAGGACCGCATAGGAGTCACCCAGAACGCTGCCGAGCCAGTCAGCTGCCTTTCTTCGCAGCGTCAGCATGCCTTCGGATTCCGGTGTCAGCCAGGCAAGGATATTGTCATTGGTGACAAAACCGAAATCATCCGTATAAATCCGGTAATCATAGACGCTCTCTAATGTAATCGTTTTTGATTCCTGCGCGATCACATGCCCCATATCCGCTTCTTTCACTTCCATTCTGAGCTGGGTCTCTCTGGATGAGCCCAGATCCGGCAGATCGGTAAGGACCGGCGGCTTGATCATATAAAACGCGGCTTCCGGTGTGACCGTCATCTTCCGCTCATATGTCTGTGTGAATCCGTTGATCACAATGGATATCAGGACGTCCTTTGTCCCATGATCGGTGTACAGGGTAAGATTGACGGCGGAATCTGTTGAAGGATAGACGTTCGGCATCACTTCATCGATCAGATCATATTCCGCTGTGACCGATATATCCGAATCTGAAAGCGTGTCCGCCTTTGACAGGTTCCCGCAGACTTCGATCATGCGGCTTCTTTTTCCCGCAAGCCGTTCTGTCAGAATGTTCCGGGCATGTGCCATCGCGATGCCCGTCTGGCTGACCATCCGACCGTCATAGTCGGAGAAAAATTCAGAAGACCGTTCAACGAGCTGAATCGCGGTGTACTGGGCAAGTACATCGTCATAGCTGAACGCCTGATACTGAGACCGCATGCATTCTTCCATTCCTGCCATCTTGCTCTGATAGCAGTCCCACAGAGACCCGATGGCCGGGGGCGCTTCCACCGTTTCCAGTGCGTCCATGGAATCCGTCAGACAATCAAAGGCCGCATAGAGGTAGTCCACTTTATTCTCGTAATCCGTGTTCTGCATTCCTTCCAGAAGCATCTGATTGATGGCATACCGGTTGATTGTGAAATCGATCAGTTCCCGCATACTCCGCATGCATGCAAACGCTTCCGAATTATATTCTTCCCAGGCTTTTTCGAGCTTTTTCTCATCTTCGGAAAGACTCTCTCCGCTGCTTTCAGCAAGTTGTTTTTGGATTGACTGCAGGGCCGCGATGTCCTTGTCGAGTGCATTTTCCTGCTTCACAGCATACTTTCCGAAGGAAGCATAGCTGTAGCCGGCGTATGTATAGCTTTTGTAGTCCGAAGCAAGCTGGTCGGCAAAATCCGAGGCGATGTCTCCGGCGTCTTCCAGGTATGGCTGCACCTCTTCAAGTGCATTCTGTAAAGCCCCGGCATAATCCGTACCTTTTTCGGCGGGGGAATTTCCGCTGACCGTTATGGAAATAGATAACATCGTCAGTACCGAAATGGCGGCTGTTATGATCTTATTCATCTGCTATCTCCAGAGATCCGATAAAATGAATGGCATACAGATTGACCTGATCGGAATTTTCACCCTTCTCAACCGTAGCGGTCATGACATTGGTGCTGCCGACGTGATAAGTATAGATAAAAAGGGTATATTCACTGCTGCCACGTGTGAACGTATAACCCTTCCCGTACACAGTCTTCCCGTTTACATCTGCCTGTGTCAGTGGCTGGATCATCCGCGGCTCATCGTTCTTCAGCATGGTGGATGCATAATAATTCAGCAGGAGAATGCATTCGTCCTCTCCACCGGCGTAGAACTGAAATTCAAGTGCAGGGAAGCCGTCAGAGACTGAAGCGTCCTGCGCAACATAGAGATCTCCCGAAGTGATATAGCTGTAACCTTTCGGAATCTCCACAGTCGCCTTACCTATGATAAACGTATCATAACTTCCGATATCTGCTTCATAAGCGGACTGTCCGCCGTTCCTGTACCGCTGCATGCGTGAGGCAAATTCATCGGACACCTGGCTGGTATCGTCATCCGTCGAAGAAAAATCCGAACGAAAAGTTGAAGCACTGCTCTCCGACGACCCATTTTGAGAGACGTCCTGTCCGGATATGGCCGTCGCAGTGCCTGCCAGAGCTATTGCCGCAGTCAAAAACAGCCAGACCCACTTCGTGCCTTTTATTCTGTGTGCCTTCCGCATCTGTTCCGGTGATTGCCTTTCTGTTTCTCGTGCCATCATCTCGTCACCTCCGTTTCATCCGTTCCGCTTCTGAGCTGACGGTTCCGGTCCTGTTCCGGTCGACTGCCATTTCGCGAATTACGGAAAGCCTGTTCTCTTATGATCAGCGTGCGGATGAGTTCGCCTCGATGTCATCCAGCTCATTAAAAAGCGCGTTATACTCGCTGAAGACATCTGCATCGTCCGTATACGCCTGCACGTCTGTCGGAAGGTACAGATAGGCCTGCCCTTGGTCATGCGTCTCTCCCAGCTCATAATAGCTGGGGAGTTCCTTGTAACTGTCATCGTGGCTCATGCCGACGGAGAACAGGAGTCCGCCCGTGCAGCCCTCTTTCTGCCACGCGTCATAACTCCCGATATGATAAAACGCCAGCGTGGTCCCCGTGTCTTCCACATAGTACTTTCCATACCAGTCAGCGGGGAGCATGAGAAGGAAGTAAGCCGACTTGTACTCCAGGCGGCCGTCCTGATAGATGGTGTATGTGACATCCGAAAAGGCTGTCGTGTCGTAAGTTTCCTGATAATAAATATCACTGCCACTGTCAGCATCCGGCTCTTTCGTGGCGTCGGCTGTATCGGAAGCAGAATCGGAATCCGGCCGGACGCTCACATCCTGGTCAGAGATATCCGTTCCCTCCACAAGGCGAAAAATCCCTTTGCCGTCATAATACGTTGCCGTCCCGGTCGCAGATGCATTTTCAGAGATGCTCACCTTTCTGAAGGAAACCAGGGAGGATGAACCTGTCCCGGATTCCCTGACAATCTCACCGGACGTCGCCTTAAGGTACATATCGTCCGTGACAGGCGCAAATCTTGTGCCGCTGTAGTCATCCGTAAACCCGTTGTAGGCTTTGTAGACGTCCCCGGTCTCCGTGTCATAGACTCTCTCAAATCCAAGCGTCGCGTCACTCTGCTTCTGGGACAAAATGTCATAGGTCGTATTGCGGTTTTCCCAGGAACTCATGACCATATCACTGATTTCACTTGCGGTCTGCATGAAATAGGAACTCGCAGCCATAGTCTGCTGCCACTCCTGCCTCCGTGCGGACAGGAAGGAATCCGTGAACTGAATCGACGAGAGGACCGATTCAAGCACCGGCTGCCAGTCGAGAAATTCATTTGCCGGCGCCGCTTCCATGATAACGGAATAAGCCGTGCAGTATCCGGCATCGATCATCTCCGAGTAGATGTCATAAGGCACGGAATTCACCATATACTCATAATCCGTCACCCAGGCCGAGAACAGTCCCGACACTTCAGCGCTGCTGCTGCCGGAAAGATAAGTCCCCTCGAGGAGATCCCCGCCGTTTCCGATCCGGCCAAGTGCATTTCCAACCGTAAAATCGGAATATCCGTAGAGATCACCCATGCCCTGGAAGAAACCTTCCGTGGTGACAGACGGCAGGACCGGCATATCCTCCCAGTAAGAACCCGAATAAGCGATATGCCAGTCCTTTGCTGCCTGGCTTTTCAGCATACCGGCACAGTTCAAGTTCAGATAGACCATTCTGTCAGGTGCAGACGGATCGTAGATCTTCACCGCGTAGCTGATATAATCCAGGCCGCCGCTCCCCATGAGCCCGGGCCGGACCGTCCAACCTTCCGGCACCATAGCAGTGAAATTGCCGGCCGGGTCACTGTAGTTCACCAGACGTGCCTGACTCGCCTCATTTGCCACGATTCTGACATCCGGTGCTGCAGATACGGCTCCCCCTGTGATGGCACCGGCTGCCACGTTTCCGCATGTCATGAGGATCAGTGACAAAATAAGAGCTGTCGCTGCCACGCAGTTCTGCTTTCGTTTCCGGTTCATGCGCTCTCCTTTCTGCTGAGGGTCCCCTTCCGTGACCGGTCATGTCACGCAGATATGGTATAATTCCGCTTATATTTTCCCTTATGAGCCATGTATTCTTGTGCATAAATTATAGTATTCGGGTATGGTCATTTGAACGCATCTTCCCGATATGTCATTGACAATCCGGAAATGAATAGAGACAATGAACTGAAAGCACCTTGTAAAAATAAGTCGGGGAGACTTGCCATGGATGTGAAATTTGACGATCTTCTGAACCGTTACATCACAAAACTTGGATGTACAGGAAAGGCTCTTTCGCTCGCATCCAATCTGTCAGAAGGCACGATCAGCCGATACCGCGCAGGCAGACGTGTACCGGAGGATGGCAGCCCGGAACTTCGGGCCCTGTGCAGAGGGATCGCTCAAATCGCCCGGGAGAAGAACATTTCCGGTATAACGGAAGAAACCGTCATGGAGACGTTATCTCAGGCAGTATTAAAAAACGCAGCCGATCCGGAAGCTCTGCAGAAAAATTTCAACACACTGATTACAGCTTTGACCATCAATGTATCCGACCTGTCGCATTTTCTGAATTACGACCCGTCTTATCTTTCTCTGATCCGGAACGGAAAGCGTTTTCCCTCAGATCCGGGGGCTTTTGCGACCGCTGTTGCCGATTTTGTCGTCCGATTTTATCCGGACCGGACAGGAATTTCAGAATTGACAGGTACAGACCCGGAGGCGATTGCGGACCATGATGCATATCGGGAATGCGTCGCCCATTTTCTGACCGGCCGACATGCCGGAGAGGGCCCTCTTCCCCGTTTTCTGAAGAAAATGGATGCATTTGACCTGAATGACTATCTTCGCGTCATCCGCTTCGATACATTCAAGGTTCCGTCCGCTCCGTTCCAGCTTCCGACCTCAAAGCAGTATTTCGGCCTGTCCGCCATGATGGAAGGCGAACTGGACTTCATAAAGGCTGTTGTCCTCTCAAAATCGATGGCGCCTGTCACGATGTACAGCGATATGCCGATGGAAGAGATGGCGGAAGACCCGGATTTTCCTAAGAAATGGCTGTTCGGGATGGCACTCATGCTGAAGAAGGGGCTTCATTTCAACCAGCTCCACAGTATCGACCGGTCATTTGAAGAGATGATGCTCGGGCTTACGAGCTGGATTCCGATGTATATGACAGGCCAGGTATCGCCCTGGTATCTGCCGGGGGCATCGGGCAGCCCGTTTCTGAACCTCCTGAAAGTTTCCGGGACCGCTGCTCTTTCGGGTGAGGCGGTCCGGGGCTTTCATGCCGAAGGGAAATACATGCTCACGCTGAAGAAAACGGAAGTAGCCTATTATCAGAAAAGGGCAGAGCGTCTCCTCTCACGCGCAAAACCCCTGATGGAAATATTCCGTGAGGACAGCCGGCAGTCCTTCCAGTCATTTCTGAAAAATGACGCGAGGCAGCCCGGCCAACGCCGCATCATCCTGTCCTCTCTGCCTCTGTTTACAGCCTCTTCCGATCTTCTGAAACAGTTTTCTTCCGACAGCATGACGGACTCTCAACTTGCAGGCTTTTCGGAAGCCCAGCGCGACAGGGTCGAGCAGATCTTGAGCCACAGCCAGGTCACGATGGAAATCCCTGCTCTGAAAAGAGGGGTTTTTGAAAGTGCTCCTCTTCGTCTTCCGCTCGCGGAATTTTTCCATGAAGAGGACCTGTTCTACACCTGGGACATGTACCAGGAACACCTGGAAGAGACGGATGCATTTGCATCAAAACACGAAAACCTCACGCTCATACGAAATGAAAACCCGCCATTCTCAAATATTCAGATCCTGGTCCGACAGGGAAAATGGGTGGTGGTCTCGAAAGAGAAATCTCCGGCGGTCCATTTCCTGATCCGTCATCCGAACATGTGCAGGGCATTTGAGAATATCATGGTTCCGATCGCGGAAGACAGGAGCTAGGTGCCAAGGAGCTAGGTGCCAGGCACCGTAAATGTATAGCAGTGGTGTGCTTCGGTATGACCTGCTTTAGTTTCGGATAGCAGTTCGGACGCCGGGATAACGATAAAGACACAAAAAATGACCGCCCTCAGCCTCGCAAACTTGAGCGGTCATCGTTTTAGGATAATAGGCTAACCGTCTATCGGTAGTGCCCTCTTGTATCTCTTTAATATAGCGACCTGGACGTTTTTGTCAAATGGCAGTCTCATTCGGATCTGCCATTTTGTCCTTTTCCTTCCCTGCCAGACCAAGGTAGCAGAAGGCAGCCAGAGCACTTCCGAGAAGCGGTGCTGCGATAAAAACCCATTCTATTTTAATGCCTTTCCAAACTCATAGGCTTCACTTAATTCCTCGGATTTACTTGAAGCCTCTCCCATATCGCCTATGCCTCCACAGAA